>CALCIC010001040.1 GCA_937907405.1 uncultured Isosphaeraceae bacterium
TCGGCAGTGTCGGGCGATCCCGCAAGGGCTGCGAGGGCGAGGATCAGGTGCATCGAGAGCCTCAAAGGGGTTTGACGGCGAAGACCTTCACGCTCGCCGCGTAATCGTTAATGTCGTGACGCCGGGTGAGTTCCGCGAGCCGTGCAAGCAGTTCCGGCGTCTTCGATGTTTCGTCAGGAGAGCAGCACGAGGAAGCAGACGGTGAACCGCCGATAGTCACGGTTTCCATCTCGCCCCCGCAGCAGCCGACCTGTCCCTCGATCTGGGCATAGGCGTTGAGGTCGGCGCCGGAGTCGATGATCTCGACGTGGGCGAATCCCGCCGCCTTGAGGCCCTCTCGGTACTCTTCGATCGGAATCGCCCCGGCGATGCAGCCGACATAGGCGAGGATGTCCCGGCCGATCTCGGGCGGGAGCGGCTTCTTGAGGGCGATGTCCGAGACCGCAACTCTCCCTCCGGGCTTCAAAACGCGGGCCATCTCGCGGAAGACGGCGGCCTTGTCCGGGGCGAGGTTGATGACGCAATTCGAGATGATGCAGTCCGCCGAACCACCGGCGAGCGGCAACTGGTCGATGGTCGCCTTGTGGAACTCGGCGTTGGCGGCCGCGGCCTTCTCGGCGTTCCGTGTCGCCCGGTCGAGCATTTCGTCGGTCATGTCGATGCCGATGGCTCGCCCCGTCGGCCCGACCTTCTTCGCCGCCAAGAGCACGTCGATCCCGCCGCCGGAACCGAGGTCCACCACGACTTCTCCCGGCCGGAGGTGGGCGGTCGCCACCGGGTTGCCGCAGGAGAGCCCCATGTTCGCCTCGGCGGGGATGCTGCGAAGCTCCTCGGCCGAGTAGCCGAACGCCTCGGCCACGGCCTGGACGCCCGAACTTTCGTTGGTGAGCGTACTCGCCGCGACCGCCGCGTATTTCTCGCGCACGACGTCTTCGATGCCGTGACTCATGTCAATCTCCGGTTTTGGCTTGGTTGTCGTCTTCCATTAGGCAGAGGGCCAGGTCGAGCAGCGGAGCGACGCAGCCGTTGACGACCCGGTAATACATGTTGTTCCCTTCACGGGGGGACCGAAGCATTCCCGTGTCCGAGAGCCGCGTGAGCTGGTTGGAGACCGCCTGCGGCTTCATGCCCAGCGTCTTGGCGATGTCGGTGACCGTGGCCTCGCCGCTTCTCACAAGGTGGTGAAGGAGACGGATCCGCGTGTCGTTGGCCAGGACCTTGAAGAGGGCCATGACCTTGACGGCCTCGACGAAGGACAGAAGCGGGCGGTCAGCGAGCGGTGTGCGGGAGGCGCACGGGTCGCCCGGAGGGCAGCAGGTGCCTACCGAGAGCGTTGGTTTCCGACTCATGGGCTCGTTCCTCCAGCTCCACTATTACACAAGGCTGTGTATCCGTGTCAAGAAGCCACGGGTTTTCTGGCCGTCCCGGCTGCGCCGTCGCGTGCTCCCGCGGTGCGCTCTCGCTTCCGTCCCTCCGGGACCGCCTTCGGCGCCCTCACGCCCGCTGACGCGTTCCGGAAGGGGCCTTCCCCCTCGGGGTCAAGGACTCCGCAGGTCGCCTTCGCATCTTCCGCGCTGCGCTTGTGTAGACGCTCGGCGATCCTTGACCCCTCACCCCGCCATAAAGTCTTGCCTTCGTTCCGGTTGAATGCGCGCGGCATTCAACCAGACCTATTTAACGAAGGGAAAGACACACCATGACCACCACCATCGCCACCTTCACCAACGACCAACTCCACCGCTCGACCCCCTCCATCTTCGCCTCGACCCCGTGGCATCACATGAGCGACCGTTACCGCTTCGTGCCCACCATCGAGGTCGTCGACCTCCTCCGCGACCGGGGCTTCCAGCCCGTCCGCGCCCAGCAGAGCCGTTCCCGCATCGAGGGCAAGGGTGCCTTCACCGAGCGCCTGATCCACTTCCGGAACGAAAGCCTGATCGACGCCCCCGGTGTGGGCGAGGAGATCCCCGAACTCGTCCTCGTGAACTCGCACGATGGGACCAGCAGTTACCAGCTCATTGCGGGAATCTTCCGCCTGTCGCCGCCGCCCGCCGGCGTCGGTCGTTCCTCGTCAGGACTCGGGGACTCGTCAGGGAAACCGGGCCCTGACGTCCCATTTGGGCGTCACTCCACCTTCAATACGAACGGCACGACCTGCACCCGCCCGTTACGCTTGAATTGGCCCCAACCCTTATAGAGCCCGGCCGTGTGGAAGTGGGCAATGAACGTCACCTTGTTCTTCTCCCCGTCGCCGTCGGATGGGTGCGAATGAATGGATTGGGTCGCGTCCGCGCTGACGATGTTGAGGTGCCCCATGGCCCCCATGTAAGGCTCAAGATTCGATGCAGGCTTCCCGTCGGGAGTCGAGAGGACGAAGCAAACGGTTCCCTCCGCGCCGGCCTTGACCCCATCGACCGAAATCTGCGCCGTGAGCCCGTCCCCGGCGACTGTTCCGGGGGCGTCGGGCACGAGGGCCGGGGCGGCCGGCGCGTCGCCGGCCACCTTGAGCTCTCCCACGGCGAGGCCGGCCGCCCCCCCCTGGTCCTGGAAGTCGGCGAACATGTGGTAGGTCCCGCCGACAGGGAACGTGTGCTGAACGGTGAGCTCGCCGCTCGTGGCGTCGACCTTCGGATGCACGTGGGCGAACTGGTCCAGGCCCGCGCGGACGATGATCAGGTGGACCATGGCCTCGTGAGCCTCTTTGAAGTCTTTGACCGGTCGCCCATCTTTCCCCTGGATCGACATCCGAAGGGTCGCGGGGACGCCGGCCTCGGGCTCCCCGTCGGCCCGAACATCGAGCTTCGTCTTGGCCGCCGCGTGGCCCGCGTGGCCGCCCTCCCCATGGGCGTGGCTCGCGGTCCCGACCTCGGCGTGGCCGTGCTCGTGGCCGGCGGTCGGCCGGTCTTGCTGGCTGCAGCCGACCGCGACGACGGCCGAGAGAAGAATTGCAATCGATCGCATCCTTGTCTCCTTGTGGTTTTGCGATTGAACTCGGTGAATTTCCTTGAACGTCAGAGAGCGGTCGCTTCCGGTCGAAATCTCATGCGGGTACGCCAGGACCGCTCGGCCTGACGACCAGCCGCCCGCGGACCATGTTCATCCCGCAGTGGAACTGAAACTCGCCGGGCCGCTCGGGCGTGATCTCGACCGAGACGGGTCGGCCGACCGGCAGGTCCTTGACGATCCCAAAGTCGGGGAACACGACCTGGGCCGTGCATGCGTTCGCCTCTTTCCGA
>CALCIC010001041.1 GCA_937907405.1 uncultured Isosphaeraceae bacterium
GACCGCCGCGCGGAAGACGTCGGCCTTGTCGTGGTCCGTGAGTTGCTGCTCGGGCCGTTCGACCGCGACCGCCTTGACCGCGACCGCCTCGGCGGCGGGATCTTCGGCCGCGACGGCCGCTCGACCGTCGGCTGCAAGGGTCAGACTTCCCAGGAGCGCAAGGGCGCGCGTCCGGCTCGACAGGTTCGGCATGGCTGCTCCTCGACAGGGGATGTGGTTGCGAACACGAGTCCGGGAGCGTCCGTCCAGCCGCAAGCCCCCGAACCACGCGGCGATCGCTCGCCGCGCACAGTCTCTCGCCATCCCCGACCGATTGCAATCTTCATGCCACAAGGCCGACGCCGTCGTTCGGCGGCTGCGAGCCCCTACGACCGCTTGCGCTTCTTGGAGTCCTTGCCCGGCCTGGGCTTGGGCTTGTTCTTGCCGCCGGCGGGACCAGGGCGACGAGGGCGAGGCGAGGCGCCGGAATCGGCCTTGGCTTCGGACCGAGAAGACTTCGACGACCTGGACGCGGGGGTCGATTCGTAATAATGCTTGCGGGCCGGCGCGCGGGCCGCGGCCAGGGGCGTGCTCGCCAGGACCAGGTCGAGCTGGCGGCGGTCGACGTCGACGTGGGCGACGCGGACCTCGACGCGGTCCCCCAGTCGATGCCGGACGCCCGAACGCCGGCCGACCAGGGTATGAGTGCCGGCTTCGAGATAGTAGAAGTCGTCGGCAAGACTCGTGACGTGGATCAGGCCCTCGACGGGAAGCTCGACGAGCCGGCAGAACAGGCCGAAGTCCTCGACGCCGACCACGATCGCGTGGAACGATTCTCCGATCTTCGATTCCATATGCGTGAGCATCTTCACGCGGATCAACTCGCGCTCGGCCGCCTCGGCCCGGCGCTCGGTCCGGTTGCAGCTCTCGGCCAGGACCGCCAGATCGTCCATGTTGCTCCGGGGCTTCTTGCCCGCCAAAAGCGTGGTCAACTGGCGATGGACCTGAAGGTCGGGATAGCGGCGGATCGGCGACGTGAAGTGGCAGTAGTCGTCGCTGGCCAACGCGTAGTGCGTTTCGGGTTCGGGCGAGTAGACGGCCTGCTTGAGACTCCGCAACAGGGCGTAGTGGACGGCGTATTCCTCGGGCTTCCCCTTCGTCTCGTCGAGCACCTTCTGCAAATCGAACCGGCTTTGCGGCAGGTCCATCTCGAGGCCCAGGCTGCGGACGAACTCGGCGAACTCGGCGAGCTTGTGCTCCTCGGGGTCGGGGTGGACCCGGCGGAGGAAGCCGACGTGCTGCTCGTTGAGATAGGAGGCCACGGCCTCGTTGGCCGCCAGCATGAACTCCTCGATCACCTGATGGCTCTCGTCGTGGCTCGCCAGGTGCGCGCCGGAGACCTTGCCGTCGCGGTCGAGCTCGATCTCGACTTCGGGCAAGGACAACTCGAGCGCCCCCCGGGCGAACCGGCGGCGGCGGAGCGTCATCGCCAGCGAAAGCATGTTTCCGACCATCTTCACGACCTCGGGCGCGACCCCCTCGCGTTCGACCTCGGGCGCCTTCATAACCTCGAACGCCTGTTCATAGGCGAATCGATGGTCGACCCGGATCACCGACCGGGCGAATCGCTTCGACGTCGGCACGCCGTCGTCGTTGAACTCCAGGAACGCGCTCACCGTGTACCGCGCGTGGTCGGCCTGAAGGCTGGCCAGGCTGTTGGAGATGATCTCCGGCAGCATCGGGATCACCCGGTCGGGGAGGTAGACGCTGGTCCCGCGCTTCCGCGCCACGCGGTCGAGCTCCGAATTCGGCTCGACGAAGTGCGAGACGTCGGCGATGTGGACGCCCAGGGTCCAGAAGCCCTTCTCGTCGCGTTCGAGC
>CALCIC010001042.1 GCA_937907405.1 uncultured Isosphaeraceae bacterium
TCAACCCACCAAGGGTTTCGCCGAAGCCATCGTCATGCGCCGTTGAACGGTATTGTATTTAGAGCGGTCTCCTGATGGGTTGCGCGGTTCGCCGCTGGGCCTCGACCGTTCGACCTGTGGAGTGCGGGAGCTTGCTCCCGCGCGCAATGCATGGTGCGCGGCGGCGAGCCGCCGCACTCCACAATCGGAGACCGACGACGTCTTAAATGGACGCTGACTACATCAGCTTCGGCTCAGCATTTTCCAGGACGTTCGCTCCTCTATTTAGGGCTTCTCAGCTTAGGGAGTCTCGACGATATCGGGTCTTTGTTTCGAAAAGCAGGATGTGATGCGCGGTGGATTTTTGACGGCGCGGTTAATATCGACGGCCTGGCGGCGGTTGGGACGATCGGGGATGACTGACGGAAACCGATGAGTACCCATCATGACTCGATCCATCGCGACGTTCTTCGGCCTTGGTATCGCATTGCTCCCGCCGATCGAGGCCCGACCGGCCGACGGCGACGTCCCAGCCTCGGAGTGGCTCGGGAGGGCGCGGGAACAGGCTGAGGCCGTTGAAGAGCCCGTGGCGCGGGCCAGGCTGTTCGGGCGGATCGCGGTCGCCTCCGCGCGGCTCGGCGACGAGGCGGCCTATCGCTGCGACATTGAGCGAGCCAAGAAGGCGCTGGCGGCGGCGGCCGAGAAGCCGAATACCTCGCCCGTCGACTCGGCGGTGGTTGACGCGACGCCCTCCCTGATCAGGGCCAGGACCAAGGCCGGCGATTATCGGGGAGCGAAGGCCCTGGTGGAGGAACATCTCAAGGAGCATGAAACATACCGCGGCGCCTGGATGGCCGACGTCGCCGGTGCCAAGACTGAGGCCGGCCACCTTGACGAGGCCCTGGCCGACGTCGAGTCCCTGAGCGGAAACGACCACTACAGAGCCCTGGTTCGGGTGGCCGGGGCGCTGGCCCGTCGTGGCGACCCTCGTGTCGAACGAGTCGTCGGAATGTTGCCAAGCACCCCCCGGTTCGAGCGGGA
>CALCIC010001043.1 GCA_937907405.1 uncultured Isosphaeraceae bacterium
CCAATGAGCGGAAGTTTTCCGGCGCGAGTTTGCCGGTTGCAGCGATGATCCGGGGGCGGACGCCTGGAATGCGAATGAGGCGCGTCGGGCTGAGAGTCCGTCCCATAAGGCGATCGGCAAATGTAATTCTACCCGTGGACCTGTTCCTCACGTCACGGTGATCAACTCTCGCTTGCGCGTTTTGGTGTTGCGCCATTCGCGCGAGGCGAGGGCGCAATTCCCTT
This sequence comes from uncultured Isosphaeraceae bacterium, assembly GCA_937907405.1. Taxonomy (GTDB): domain Bacteria; phylum Planctomycetota; class Planctomycetia; order Isosphaerales; family Isosphaeraceae; genus Paludisphaera. Next base: position 225 of record CALCIC010001043.1, read on the forward strand.
CTCCCCCCGGGAGAAGGTGCCCTGAAAGGGCGGATGAGGGTCGTCGGAGTCGTCACGGATTCTGATGCGCGCGATCAACCTTGAAATCCGACGACCCTCATCCGGCCTTCGACCACCTTCTCCCGGGGGGAGAAGGATGATTGGCGGCGGCGTTCGGGGCAGGGCGAATCCCGCGCCGAACGCGATTGCCTTCGACCACCTTCCCCCGGCTCCCGGCGGGGAGAAGGGAATTGCGCCCTCGCCTCGCGCGAAGAGCGCAACACCAAAACCTGCGCGTCGCGCTTGTATAGGGCTCTCGAGCCGATCAGTACAAGCCCGACGCGCAAGCGAGGGAGTCTTCCTTGCCCCACAGCCTCTGCAATGAATATGAAATGAATATGAGACAGGCTCTGAGATCAGTCGCGACGATCAAGCCAGCGGCGAGACTTCTTGCTGGCGAGCTTGGGCCAAAGCTTATGGAAGGCGGAGCGCGACTCGTCGGCGGTCTTGCGGAGTCGGGTCAGAAGGACCTGGGCGGCGTCCTGGAACTCCAGGTCGTCGGGATGCCGGGGGAGGAGCGCCTCGAGCTCGGCGATCGCGACGGTCATGTCCTGATGTTCGCCGAGCAGGTCCTGGACGGCGGTCGTCAGGCGGATGTAGCGCTCGGCTCGTCGCGGCGCCCGGCGGCCCAGGGCCGGGGCGATCCGTTCGGCGGTGTAGCGGGCGCGCTTGGCAAGCTTGCGGACCTCGTGAAAAGCGGCGTCGGCGCTGTTGGAATCGAGGGCCTCGGCCTCCCTCTTGAGGCGTTTCCAGGATTTCTTGACCAGCGGCGGAAGGACGTCCCGGCAGGGCTCGTCGGCCTCGTCGCGGAGTTGCGGAAGGTCGACCGCCTGCTCCAGCGACTCGAACAGCCGGCGGAATCGGGCGCTCCGGAGGGCCTTGCGCATCGCCTTCGACGCCGATTCGTGTCGCGCGTCGAGGGCCTCGAACAAGGGCCGCAGGGGGGCCGATCGATCGCCGTCCTGGTCCCTGGCGGCGGTCGCGAAATGGTCGCGAAGGACGTCGAGGTCGCGGACCTGGCCGAGCGCGCCGCCGAGCCATCGGAGTTCGCGCTCGAGGTCCTCGCGCCAGCTCGGCTCGACCAGATCGCGGAAGGCGCGCAGCTCGCTCCGGAGACGACGGGCGGACGTGCGGAGCCGATGCACGCCCTCGGCCTCGCCGTTACGGGCCAAGGGGTCGGCGGCGCGGAGCCGCGCGACGGCCCCGCGGAGGGCCGAGGCGATCGCCAGGGCCGCCGGTTCGCCGGGCTTGACCGGCCGGGCGAGGTCCGTGTCGGGATTGCTGGGAATGGCGGGATCCGGGTTCGGCGTCATAACGACTGGTCGACTCTCGGGCCTGCGGTCGAACCGATCGGCGCACACAAGCAGCGCGGATGCGAGAGCATGAATCGTGCTGGAAAGGGCGATCTCCCATGCAGGGTACGCGTTTGGGTCGTTCCGCTCAAGCCCCACCGGTGTTTTCAGCGCAGCGGATGCAGACCCGCCTCGCTCCGTCGCGAATTGAGCCAGCCGAGCGCCCGAGGCTCGGCCGCGAGCAGCTTGACGAGCTGAGTGGACGAGCAGCCGAGGGCCTCGGCCGCCGGTTTCACTTCAAGACCGTGGGCGTTCAAAACGTCGAGCGCCTCGGCCAGAAGCGCCGGAAAGTCGTCGTGCTCGGGGCTGACCACGACCTTGCCGCCCCGCAGCCGCGACCGCCACCGATCGCTGGGAGTCTGGCTTTCGGGCTCGATCGGCGACCGAATTTCGAGGGCCAGCTTGAGACGGAGGCGGAACAGGGCCTCGCGACGGTTCTCGATCTGGCTGCGGCGCTCGGCGGCCTCGGCGACGACTCCGGTCGGGCGATGGGTCAAGATCACGGCGGTCTCGACCTTGTTTCGGTTCTGCCCGCCGGGGCCCGACCGCCGGGTGGTCTTGAACGCGCACTGGGCCGAAAGCTGCTCCAGTTCCAGCGTGGCGGGATGAGGAGGCATGGGGGACCGCCGATCGATGGTTCAGGTTCAGGAGGCCTGGATCTGGTCGAACAGCGCGGCGAGGTCTTTCAAGGGGGCGACGCCGGTGGTGCCGAGCTGGTGGACGACGATCGACGAGGCGATCACGGCCAGGTCGACGGCCTCGCGGACCGAGGCGCCGGCGGCCAGCGCGGCGGCGAGATTCGCGGTCACCGAATCGCCCGCGCCCACGACGTCGATCGGCCCCCGGACGGGCAGCGCCGGGGCGTGCTCGGCCGGCTCGCCGGGGCTGGCCGCGACGATTCCGCGCTCGGCCAACGTGACGAACACCGGGCGGCCGTTGCGATCGGCCAGGTCGACGGCCGCGCGCTTCACGTCGTCGACCGCCGAGACCTCGGCGCGGCCGAGCAAGGCCGACAACTCGGCCGCGTTCATCTTGAATCCGACGCTCGGCCAGCCCCCCAGCCCGCGCCGGGAATCCGCCAGGATCGGCAGGTCGGGATGCTCCTCGGCCACGCTCCGGAGCGTATCGAGCAGCCCCCGGGTTACCACGCCGGTCTCGGCCTGGTCGACCTGTTCCAGGACGATCACGGCGTCGACGCGCGGGGCGACCTCGCGGAGGCTCTGGGACAACCGGGCCTCGATCTCGGCGGGCGTGGTCGTCCAGTTCTTCGAGTCGAGCCGGTTCAGCTCGATGGGGGCCTGGTCGGGTTCGACGAGCAGGGGCTTGCAGTAGGTGAACGTGCGGCGGAGGGGGGTCGTTAGGAAGTGGGCGGTCGAGACGCCGGGGGACGCTTCAAGTCCGCGCTGAAGCTCGTAGCCCTCGCCGTCGTCGCCCCGAAAGCCGACGACCTCGATCGCGCCGATCCCGAGCGCGACCAGGTTGTTCAGCACCGTCCCCGCCCCCCCGGGTTGGGCCCGGACGCGGACGACGTTGTGGACCGGCAGGCCGGTCTCGATCGAGGTCTCCTCGCGGGCGGGATCGATTTCGAGGTAGCGATCCAGGCAGAAGTCGCCGACGACCGCGATCCGAAGCCCCGAATACCGCGAGGTGACGGCCTGGAACCGCAAGGGAGTCATGAGGAGGCGACCTGCTGGTAAAGGTTGTGGATGAACCCGGCGTTGTCGTACTGGACGTAGTGCATTTCGCCCCCCATGCGGGCGTAGCTCTTGCAAAACCGGAGGTAGTAGGCCGGGTTGGTCTTGGGGGGTTCGCCTTGCGACCAGTCCCAGCCGCCGCCGTCTTGCAGGTCGACCACGTAAAACGTGTGATCCGACACGATCGGCCGGCCGTCTTGAAGCCGCAGGTTGTTGACGCAACTGAGGCTTTTCTCGAACACCTGCGGCCCCATGATCGCCGAGCCGACCGACAGGACGACGCCGTGGTCGAGGGTCTCGACCGAGCCGCCGAACAGCCGGAAGTCGATCCCCCCCGCCCGGCCGATCGCCGCGCAGTTGAAGATCGGG
>CALCIC010001044.1 GCA_937907405.1 uncultured Isosphaeraceae bacterium
AGTAGACCTCGGCGCGGATGAAGCCCTTCTCGAAGTCGGTGTGGATCACGCCGGCGGCCTGGGGGGCGGTGGCGCCGACCGGGATCGTCCAGGCGCGGACCTCCGTCTCGCCGGCCGTGAAGTAGCTTTGCAGGCCGAGCACCCGGTAGGCCTCGTGGGCGAGCGCCGGCAGCGCGGCTTCTTCCAGGCCGGCGCCGGCGATCATCTCGGCGCGGTCGGCCTCGTCCAGTTCGGCGATCTCGGCTTCGAGCTTGGCGCAGATCGGGATCATCCCCGCGCCGACCTTCGCGGCCCGCTCGCGGACCTTCTGGGCCAGAGGCCCCCGCCCGTGCAGGTCGTTCTCATCGACGTTCGCCACGTAGAGGATCGGCTTGGCGGTCATCAGGCCGAAGCTGGAGATGGCGGCGGCCTCCTGGGGGTCGAGCGTCAGCTTGCGGAGCGGCTCGTCCTTGCCGAGCTGTTCGAGGCACTTGCGGATGGCCTCGACCCGCAGTTTGGCCTCCTTGTCGCCGCTCTTGGCGGTGCGCTCGGCCTTCGGCAGGGCGTTTTCCAGGGTCTGCATGTCGGCCAGCATCAGCTCGATCTCGATCACGTCGATGTCCGAGATCGGATCGACCGCGCCGGCGACGTGGACGACGTCGGCGTCTTCGAAGCAGCGGACGACCTGGAGGATCGCGTCGACCTCGCGGATGTGGCTGAGGAATTTATTGCCCAGCCCTTCGCCCTCGCTGGCCCCCTTGACGATCCCGGCGATGTCCACCAGCCGGAGCGCCGCGGGGACCAGTTTCTTGGGGACGATGTACCGGCTGATCCGCTCCAATCGGCCGTCGGGGACGCTCACCACCCCCTCGTTCGGCTCGATCGTGCAGAACGGATAATTCGCGCTCTGCGCCGCCTTCGAACTGGTCAGCGCGTTGAACAGCGTACTCTTGCCCACGTTCGGCAAACCAACGATGCCAGCCCTCATGTTCCCGCGACGCCCTTTCGATTCGACCGAGGCGACCCCGATCCGGATGGAGGAGGAAAACGGCGGATTCCGGCCTCGCGCCGGCCTCGCCGATCAAGTCCACCATCGTACACTCGACCAGCCCGACGCGTCTTCCCGAATTCGAGGGGTCAGATCGTCGGGGGCTTCGTGTAGGAGTACGCCCAGAGGATCAAAAGGCCCTGGATCGGCAGCCGCAGCAGCAGGATGATCGGCGCGACGGAGAAAGCCCCCGCGTGCTGATACATGTAGACGTTCGCCGGGAAGACCGCGATCAAGAGCGCGATCAACCCCCACGCCGCCAGCCGGGAGGTTCTCGGAACAAGTAACAGGACGCCGAGGACGACCTCGAACACGCCGCTGAGCAGCACCAGCTCCCTGTGACAGGGGAGGTACGGCGGCATGATCTTCATGTAGGAGTCGGTCGCCAGGAAGTGTCCGAGTCCGCCGACGATGAACAGAGCCGCGAACGCCGACTTCCAGACGCGCCTCAAGATCCTCGCCGTCTCGATCGCCATCCCGCCTCGCCTTTCGATGAATTCGGCCCGATCAATGGGGGGCTTCGAGCCGACGGAGCAAGTCGTTCATCTGACGAATCTCGTCGTCCGACAGGCCCCCCTTCTTGAGGATCGCCTCGCGCTCCTCGGGACTGGCACTCCTCAGCTTGGCGCGGTCCTCGCGGGGAATCTCCTTCATCTTGGCCCGAACCGAGGTCGTGGGAAAGACGTCTTCTTTTGCTTTCGCCTCCGATGCATCGGTCGGGCCAGCCGGGGGTTGAGGGATAGTCGCCTTGCGCTTCTGCTCGTCGCTCAACAGTGGGGACGGTTCGAGGACGACGGTTTCGCCGGCCTTGAGGCCCGACTTGACCTCGACTTCCTTGCCCGTCGAAAGGCCCAGGATCACCTCGCGCCAGTCGATCTTGCCGTCGGGCGTCTTGACGGCGACGTGGTCCTTGTCGTCGTAATGGACGACGGCCCCGACGGGCACGCTGATGACGTCGTCGAGCGCGGCGACGAGGATCTTGACCTCCGCGGTCATCCCCGGTCGGAAGCCCGGAAGCTTCCTCGCGATCGAGACGTGTGTCGTGTAGACCTTGACGAAGCCGGCCGTCATGTTCACCGGATCGGGGAGCGGATTCACGGACTCCACGACGCCCTTGAACGTCTCATCGCGGAATGCGTCGACCTTGATTTGGACCGTCTGCCCCGGGCTGATCCTGTCGACCCACGACTCGTGAATCCTTGCGGCGACCCGCATCGGGCCGTCGAGGTCGGGGATGCTGAAGAGTTTCTGGCGCTCGCGGACCGTGGCCCCTTCCTCGATTTGCGACGTCGTCCGCCCGGCCGCTCGATTCGGATCGTTGGCGTGGACGACCATGCCGGTGTTCGGGGCGTAGAGCTTGCAGTCGGCGATCTGGCGTTCGAGGAACGCCGTTTTCGACCTCGCTAGCTCGCGGGCGTCCCGCTTGACGTGCTCGTCGGCGAGCGCCGCCTGGACCTCGCTCTGGAGCCGTTTGACCATCTTCTCCCTGGTGAAATCTTCAAGCACTTTCAGCTTGCTCTGCCCGATCTCAAGTGCCAGCTTCTCGCGAGGGATGGCTCGTTCGGCGTCGGCCAGGCGGTCGTCGACGTCGAGCTCGGCCGCGACGTCGGCGGGCGTCGCCATCTGCTTCATCGCGTTCAATCGCTCGCGCGCGGCCTGGGTACGCTTGAGTCGCTCCTCGGCCTGCTTGAGGGACGACTCCGCATCATGGATCGCCCCGACGGCGGCGGCGTGCTCCCTCGGGTAGATTCCCTCGGTATACTCCCGATACGCGAGCTCGGCGACCTCGCGAGCGAGCTTGTCGCGCTGGTAGGCGGCCTCGGCCGTCTGGAGGGCGATCTTCTGGTTGATGAGTTGGTCCTTAAGGACGGCGGAGTCCAACTCGCAGACGAGTTGGCCCTTGGTGACGCGGGTCCCCTCGGGCAGGATCATGAGGACCGTGGTTTGGCCCTTGATCTTGGAATAAACATCCGAACTTCGGGCCGCTTCCAGCTGGCCCGGCCCGTCGACGACGAGGCTGAGGCCGCCGGGTTTGGCCTCGACGGTCGGACCGACGTCCGCGCGGGCGTTCCGGGGCGGGTCGTCGGGCATTCCTTCTTCGACCGCCGCGCCCTTGCCGGCGAGCGAGACGACGCCGGAGGTCGAGGCGGCGACGGCGAGCAACAGCGACGCGGCTTTCCACCAACTGGTCAGAGTCATGGATCTAAGCACCCCCAGGGCGAGGATAGCGGCGAGCCCCTGAGAGGCCGCCTGGTTGGAGACGAAGCGGGAGGCGGCGGCGACCGTCGCCGTCACGAGTTCAGCGGGGAGCGGCTCGCGCGATCCCTTCCACGTCAAGAGGCCGGAAGCCAGCCCGCGCCGGGTCAGCCGGTCGCGGAGCCGGTCGCGGCCCCGGGAGAGCCGGCTGCCGACCGTCCCGACCGGACAGCCCAGGTGCCGCGCGGCGTCCTCGTGGGTGCGGCCTTCCAGGTCGCAGAGCACGACGGCCGCGCGATACCGCTCGGGCAGCCGGTCGACTTCCTCATGAACGATCGCCGCCAGCTCGTCGCGTTCGGCGGCGTCGATGTTTCGAGCTTCGGCCATCGCGACCGCCTTTTGTTCGCCGGCCCTCCGCCGCGCCGCGGATTGCTTCGCACGGCTCGCCGCGCGGAGGGCGACGCGGTGCAGCCAGGGGCCGAGCGAGTCGCGGATCCAGAGCGAGCCCCCCTTGCGGGCCAGCACCAGGAACGTGGCCTGGAACGCGTCCATCGCCTCGTGGTCGTCCCCCAGGACGCCCCGGCAGGCGCGCAGGACCATCGGCCCATGGCGCTCGACCAGCGCGGCGAAGGCCGTCTCGGACGCATCGCCGCGACGGGTCGCGAATCGCTCCAGGAGCTGACCGTCGGTCAGGCCGGCGACCGTCCCCGCCTCAAAGAGGGCGCGGATCGATCCATGCAGCAATCCTCGCCGTTCCCCCTCCACAAGTCCGCCCCCTTTGGCTGAGGAGTCGTTGACCTCTACCTAAGTAAAGCCACGATCCGGGCGGACTCATCCATCTTTTTTCGGGATTTTCGCGAACGAGCCGTTCGATCGGCGTCGAGGGGGAATGAAAGCGGGCGTCGCCGGGGAATGAAACTCGGCGACGCCCGGGAGGTTCGTCACTACGTCCGCGAGGGCTCAGGACGGGTTGGTGTTGATGTCGTTGTAGCCGCTGCTGGATTCGGCGAGCGGGGGCAAGGCGTTGGAGACGCCGCCGTTCGCTGAGCGCGAGGCGGGGCCGGACAGGACGCGACGGTTCACCGACGACTCGACCAGCCGGACCCTGGGGATGCGGCCCGATTGTGAATGAGCGGTGTGCGGCTTGCGCGCCGGGTGCGGCACGAAGCCCCGGCTGAACTGCCAGTTCCACGGGCCCTGGGGGCCGACCTCGGTGTTGCCCGTCAGCAGCCGTCCCGACTGGTCGACGACTCCCGCCGAGCCCTGGCCGTTGACCGTGAGCTGGTATCGCGCGCCAAGTCGGAGCGCGCGGGTGGGGGTCAGGGCGACGGTCTGCGAGCCGGGGTTGTAAACGGGCGGGTTGAGCGCCACCTTGTGGTTGAAAACGCCGTTGGGGCCGGCCATGGCGAGGGCGTAGTTGATCGGGTTCTCGGCCTGGGATGGGTCGAGGGGGCCGCTGAACGTCAACAGGAGCCCCGTGATCGCGTTGCGGGTGACGGTGAGGTCCTGGACGGCGACGACGAGCGCGGGCTGCGGCACCGCGCCTCGGCTGAACTGCCAGACGTAGGGCCCCTGCGGGCCGAGCGCGGTGTTGCCGGTGAGCAGGTCGCCCGCGAAGTCGGTCACGCCGGCCGAGCCCTGGCCGTTGATCGTGAGCTGGTACACCTTGCCGAGCTGAAGCGGCTGCGACGGCGTCAGGGTCAAGATCGAGTTGACCTGATCGTAGGCCGGCGCGTCGAGCGGCACGGTGACGTTGAAGACGCCGGGCTGGTCGCCGGTCTTCAGGCTGTAATTGATCGGGTTGACCGCCTGGGTCGGATCGAGGGGTTGGTTGAAGCTCAGGACGAGCCCGGTGATCGCATCCTGGGTGACGATCATCTTCTGGTCGGTGAGCCTCGGCGGATTCGGGTTGGCGATGATCGTCGTGGTGACGCTGGCCGTGTTGTTGTCGGGGAACGAATCGGCCTGATCGGCGCGGACGGAAACGGTGTTGGTGATCGCGCCGATCGTCGCCGGCACCACGGTGATCTGGACCGTCTGCGTTCTGCCGTACGCGAGCTGGTCGAAGGAGACCTTGACCACGCCAGCGGACTGGGTGATCGTCGCGCCCTGGGCTTTCACGTCCTTCACCGCCACGCCTCCCGGCAACGTGTCGGTGAGCACGACGTTGGTGGCGTTCGAGGGGCCGTTGTTGTTGACGTTGATGTAATAGGTCAACGTGCCGCCCGCGTACACGGAGTCGGCGCTGGCGCTCATCGACACGCCCACGTTGGCCCTCGAGGTCGAGGTCACCAGCGCCGAGCCGAAGAACTGCGAGGTCGCGCCGATGGTGGGGTTGGTCGCCGTCGCGCTTAAGTACTGGCCCGGGAGCACGACGGTGGGGAGCGTGAGCGTGAAGTTGGCGCTGCCGAAGTCGTCGGTCGTGACGTTGAGCGTGCCGACGAGGGTCCGACCCTCGGTCACCTGGGTCGGGTTGGCGAAGAACTGGAGCGCGAACGTGGTGGCGGGCGCCCCGGTGAACCGGCCCTCGACGACCGTAGCGCCGCCGGCCTCGTATGCGGAATTCAGCAAGGCGAGCGAGACGGGCTGAGTGGTCCGGGCGCCCAGGACGATCGACTGGCCCCCGTTGGCGTAGATCGGGTTCGACAGGATCGACGTGCTTAAGAACTGCGTCGTGAAGTAAGAGGTGCCGGCGTAGACGCCGCCGCCGCGATTATAGGCGATGACGTTGCTCTTGCCGGCCACGAGTCCGCCGATCGTGTTGCCTGTCGTGCCGACCAGGACGCCGATCCCCTGGTTGCCCACGTCGAGGGCGCCGCTGGGGTCGGTCCCGATCAGGTTGCCCTCGACGATGTTGCCGCCGTTGAAGACCTGACCCTGGTTGGTCGAGATCGAGACGCCGTTGGCGTTGTTGCCCGAGATGACGTTGTGGTCCGCGGCCGTCGTACCGCCGATCATGTTATTCCGCGAGTCGACGATCGAGACGCCGCTGTAGGTGTTGCCCAGCGGGGTGTCGCCGTTGAGATCGACGCCGAGGTAGTTGCCCGCGATCGTGCTGCCGCCGCTCCCATACAGGAGCAGGCCGTTGCCCGTGAATCGATTGATCACAAGCCCGCGCACCGTGCTCCGGGCCGTGATCGCCAGGCCGTTGACGTTGGCCGTCTGCACCGGCGGCGTCGAGCCCGGATTGAAGATCTGCGACCCGTCGATCTGGATGATCGGCTTGCCGGCGTATCCCGGCTGGGTCGTGGCGTCGATCGTGACCGGATTGCTGATCGTCGGCAGAGCGGTGGTCGGGATGATCGTCTGCGGCCCCGAGCCGATGGCGAAGTTGATGACGTTGGGACCGGTCGTCGTGTTGGCGTCGGTGATCGCCTGCCGCAACGACCCCGCCCCCGTGTCGGCGGTCGTCGTTACGGTGAACGTCGAGAGCAACTCGCGCCGCTCCATGATCTCAATGAACGGCCGGCGACGATTCCGAACGGACCGGCGAACCTCGACTGCGCGTACCTTCATCGTGCCCCCTTGATCATCCCGGTGGATGAACGCACTCACGCCGGATCGACGGAGTGGACTGGACAGAAGCCGAGCATCTCGGGGA
>CALCIC010001045.1 GCA_937907405.1 uncultured Isosphaeraceae bacterium
CGAGTGGGAGTCCGAAACCGTCTCGCGTGGAGAAGAATCGCACCGATGTCGCTCCTGCTGCTGAATTGAGAGAAGGTTCCCCCGTCGCGCGCGGACGTCGGGCGAGACGGGAGGAACCCTGGCCCGGGCGATCGTATCACGATGGGCTGAGTGCGGGCAATCCGCCCTCGCGAGATTGCAAGGTCGGTCGACTACGTCAGGGTTCGGGGGTTTCAGGCTCGGCGGTCAGGTCGTTCTCGCGGAGATACTGAACGACCAGGGCGTGGCATTCCCGCTCGCGATCGAGCGAGGCGACGGCGCGGGCGACGAAGCCTTCGGGACCGTCGATCCAGGCGCGGTCGCCCGACTTCTCGAACTGCTCGACCGCCGCCAGGGCCGCGATCTGCGCTTGCTGGGCCGATTCGAGGAGCCGGCGCGCCTCGTCCAGCTTCGGCTCCTTGGATCGGACCGTCGCGATCGTCGCCAGGTTGGCCTTGCCTCGCCGCGCCAGCTTCGCCGTCAGGTCGACGAGCGCGGCGCGGCTCGACGGGTCGTCGAGCCGGTCGAGCAGGGGGGGGATGTTCGCGAACTCGCGCGCGGTTTCGAGGAACCTTTGCCGCGCGGGGTCGAACCGTCGGCCGTAGTCGCTGATCCTGGCGAGCGGGCTGAGCGTCTGCTCCCGCCAGTGGACGGCCGCCGCGCCGACGCCCAGGAGCAGCAGGCCCGTCACGACCGACAGCGCCGCCGTACGGGCCGTCCGCCGGATCGACGGCTTCGACGGCCAGGCGGGGGTGAGGAGCAGTCCGACGAGGAACCCGGTCGCCAGCCCTCCCATGTGGGCCGCCTGGTCGATCATCGGCACCACGGCGCCGAACAGGGTGTTGAAGACGACGAAGCTCAGGGCGCTCGACCGCAGCGGGGCGAGGACCGAGCCGGGGACCGAATGCCGCCGCAGCGCCAGGAACGCCAGCAGCGCGCCGATCACGCCGAAGATCGCCCCCGAGGCCCCCACGCTGACGCGGTCGGGGGGGGTCGCCATGCTCGCGATCGCCCCTCCCACTCCCGCGGCCAGGTAGACGACCGCATACCCGAGGTTGCCGAACAGCCGCTCGACCAGCGGGCCGATGTTCATCAGGCACCACATGTTGACCGCCAGGTGAAGCAGGCCGCCGTGGAGGAACACGCTGGCGGGGAGCCGCCAGTACTCGCGACCGAGAACGACCAACCCGGCGTCGTTCGCCCCCCAGGCCAGAAGCTGGTTGGTCGTCGGCGCCATCGGACTGATCCCGCCGAGGACCATCACGCCGAAGACCGTCGCGCAACAGCCGACCAGGGCCGTGGTGACGAACGCGGTGGGGGTCGCGGTCATCAGGTCGCGTCGAAAGGTCTGGACGTCGTCGCCGTAGAGCCGCAGCCGGCGGTTGGCCTCGACCACCTTGGGGAGGACCTCGACGACCCGCCGGGCCAGCTCCGGGTCGATCTCCTCGACCTCCGGCGCGATCCCGGCGCGAGCCGCGACGGAGAGGGTCTGGATCGTTTCCGCCAGGGCCGCCGCCAGCGCGGGCTGGCCGTCCGGAAGGGGGACCGTCCGGCCGTCGCCGACGATCAGGCCCAGGCCGCCGCCGGGGGTCGGCCAGGTCTCGATCGGCCCGGACGTCAGCCGGTACTCGACCCCCTCGCACTGGATCGCCTTCCGCCGGTCGCCGTCCCCCTTCGGTTCGGACACGTTGAACCAGTACAATCGGCGGGTGGTCAGCAGGATCGGGCACGAGAGGCCGCTCTGAACGCCGTCGATCGCCGCGACGATCAGCTCGCCGGGCTGGAACGGCAGGTTGGCGTGGACCGCCACGCCGAGCGTCGCGCTGGTGATCTTGGGCGCCAGGTGGACCTGGCTGAACGGCCCCAGCCGGGCGCAGGTCGCCAGGACGAACACGTCCCACGGGTCGGGGTTCTCGCGCGGGTCTGGGGTTTCGGTCATCTTCGCTGGGGGCCTTTCCGGACTTCCGCCGATCATCCTGAACGAGAACCTGGATTCGAGCCGTCACTATTGTGGGTAACCGGGAACACGACGTAAAGGCGCGCTCGACATGCTGGGAACCATCGACGGGAGGCTCGAAGGGGTCGGCCGCTTCCTCGGCTTCGCGATCCGGACGCTGGCGGCGATCCCCGCCGCGGTCTTCGGGCGGTTCACCGAGGTCGTCTGGCAGTTCGAGCAGGTGGCGGTGAAGAGCCTGCCGATCGTCCTGGGCGCCGGCGCGAGCGTCGGCCTGGCGACCTGGTTCCAGACCCATCGATTGCTCGCGGCCAACGGCGCCGAGGCCGCGTTGCCGAGCTTTCTGGCGGTGGCGGTGGTCGTCGAGCTGGGCCCGATGATGGCCGGCGTGCTGGTCGCGGCGCGGATGGGGGCGGGGCTGGCGGCCGAACTCGGCTCGATGAACCTGAACGAGGAGATCGACGCCCGGCTGGTCCTGGGCGCCGACCCGGTGTCGAGCCTGGTCGCCCCCCGGGCGATCGCCTGCACGCTGGCGGTTCCCTTGCTGACCGTGCTGGTCGACGCCTCGGCGCTGGTGGGCGCGCTGGCCGCCGAGAGCGCCGCCGGGCGGCACTCGCCGCAGATGTTCTGGCGGCAGTCGCTGGTGGTCCTGAGGCTGTCCGACGTGACCCCCGCCACGCTCAAGACGGCCGCCTTCGGCCTGCTGGTGGGGGTCGTCGGCTGCTGGATCGGCCTCCATTCGGAACGCTCGGCCGAGGCCGTCGGCCGCGCCGCGACCCGAGGCGTCGTCCTCGCCGTGCTCGCGGTGTTCGCCGCCAACGTCGTCCTCGTCCCCTTCATCCAGTGGGCGACCGCCAGGCTGAGCGCGGGCGCGTTTTGAGGATGTAGAGGAGAAACTGGGATCAGGGAGAAAAACAGGGGCCGGGAACCCTTCTTGACCCAGCCACGCCGGGCATTCGAAAATGTTCGCTTCATGGTTTTGTAGATTTTTTAAGTTTTTACTTGCTTCGTGTCGCCCGTGCGTTAGAACATCCATTTGGGTTCACAAGGACGGGTTGTGCCGATGATCGGCCATCGCCCCGGACGTTCGGTCAGGCCCTCCCTGTCGAGATCTTGACGAGTAGTCGGTCTGTTTCGGCGTCGCGCTGGACCATCCATTCCTAGCTCAAGTCGAGGTTCACTCACCATGTCATCGCTTTCGCCGAGCCGTCGCGCGAGGCGTCGTCGCCCTTCCCCGACCTTGCGGCTGGAATCCCTGGAGGGGAGGATCCTGCTCAACGCAGGCGACCTGGACCCGACCTTCGGTGTCGCGGGGGTAGTGACCGGGAACTACGGCGCGACTGCACCAAACGCCAAGTCGATCGTCGTCCAGGACGACGCCAAGGTCGTGGTCGGCCTGTTCGACGGCTACGCGGGCTTCGGGCACGACTTCACCCTGGTCCGGTACAACTCGGACGGCGCCCTCGACACGACTTTCGGAGGGACGGGCGTCGTCCGTACGGATTTCGGGGGCGCGAATGACTCTGTCAGCCAGCTCATCCTGGAGCCGACCTCGGGCGGCGTCAAGATCCTGGCCGTCGGCACGGCCGTTGAGAAGAGCGGCCAGGGGGTCGGGCTGGCCCGGTACAACATGGACGGCTCGCTCGACACGACCTTCGGCAGCGGCGGCAAGGTCTTCACCCATCTCTCCGGCAAGACGAGCGACAGCGGCGGCTCCGTGATCCTGGACCCATCCGGACGGATCATCGTCTCCGGCTCGTCGTACCAGGGGAAGTCGGGCTCTTATACGTATGCGAATTTACTGATTCGGTATAACGCGAACGGCTCGCTCGACACGACCTTCGGCGGCGGCGGCAAGGTCGTGGGCGCCTACGGCCGGTACACCTACGACGGGTGGGGGGCGATGGAGATCCTCGGCTCGGGCGGCGCCTATACGATCGGAGTCCTGGGCCAGGACGGGGGGGCCGGCGTCGTCGCGCACTTCAAGGCGAACGGCGGCCGCGATACGACGTTCGGCCCCAATGGAGAGAAGCCCATCACCGGCGGCAGCGTCTTTCAGCCGGACGGCAAGATCGTGGGCGTCATCGGCGACGGCAACGATCTCTCCCTGACGGTGTACCGCTTCAATGGCGACGGCGCTCCGGACGCGTCGTTCAACTCCACCGGCCAGGTCACGACCCCCGCGAGCACATTCTACGGCGGGAGTCAGGCCTACGTGAGACCGTCGGCCGTACGCGTCGACGCCTCGGGACGGATCGTCGTGGCCGGCCGGGGACAACTTGCCGACTCCTGGCTCGATTCCATCCTGATCCGGTACAACATGGACGGCTCGCTCGACACGACCTTCGGCAGCGGCGGCGCCACGATCATTCGCGTCAACGGCGACCTCGGCGGCGAGGAACAATCCTTCCAGGCGATCGCCTTCCAACCCGACGGCAAGATCCTGGCGGGCGGGCATTACGCGACTTCTTTCAACCCGATCTCAGGCAGCGCGACGATTGGGATGGACGTCGTGCGATACGCCGGCGACACGGCCGCGGCTCCCTCCGCGATCCCGGTCCAGACGGCCGCCACGTCTCTCGTCCCGCCGGCCCTGGAGGGCGTGGGATTCCTCGACTCCCTGTTCCCGTCGCAGCCCGGCAAATCGAAGCGGCTCGGCGTTTGAGCTGCGTCTCCAGCCGTATCCACACTCACGGCGACGGGCCGGTTCGTTGAGAGCCGGGGTACAATCCGACGGGGCGGCGCGGGGTCGGCCGCGCCGAACCCGCGCCGCCCTGGGACGATCGATCGGGAAACCAACCGGAAAATCGCCTCGCTGAGAACGTGTCGGGGCGTCAGCGCCCCCGGCCCGGAGACGAACTCGCCTCGATGGACCGGGGGCGAATCTGCTAGGGTAGCCTCGTCTGATTGGGGCGTCCCGGTCGGGTTCCTCGTCGTGATCGGGTGAAGTGAAGTCATGGCGTTATTGAGTTTGCGCGGGGTCGGTCTCACGTTCGGCGGGCCCAAGCTGTTCGACGGCGTCGATCTGATGATCGAGGCCGGCGAGCGGGTCTGTCTGCTCGGAAGGAACGGCGAGGGGAAAAGCACCCTCCTGAAGCTGATCGCCGGCGAGCTAGAGCCCGACGAGGGGACCGTCGTCCGCCAGCAGGGTTTGCGGGTCGCGCGGTTGCCGCAGGACGTGCCTGAAGGCCACGGCGGCACCGTCGCCGACGAGGTCGCCGAGGGGCTCGCCGACGACGACCACGACTTCGGCGCCGACGACCACCGCGTGCTCTCGGTGATCTCGCGGGTCGGCCTCGATCCCGACGCGAAGTTTTCCGAGCTGTCCTCGGGAATGAAGCGGCGTGTCCTGCTGGCGCGCGCGATCGTCGACGATCCCGACATTCTTCTGCTCGACGAGCCGACCAACCACCTCGACGTCGAATCGATCGGCTGGCTCGAATCGTTCCTGCTCCGCTACAACGGCACGATCGTCTTCGTCACTCACGACCGCGTGTTCCTCCAGCGGCTGGCGAACCGGATTCTCGAACTCGACCGGGGGCGGCTGTCGGACTGGTCGTGCGACTACGCGACGTTTTTGGTCCGCCGCGACCAGTTGCTCGCCGCCGAGGCCCGCGAGCGCGAGCTGTTCGACAAGAAGCTCGCCGAGGAGGAGAAGTGGATCCGCAAGGGGATCGAGGCCCGGCGGACCCGCAACGAGGGCCGGGTGCGGGCGCTCCAGGCGATGCGGGTCGCCCACCGGCAGCGCCGCGAACGCCAGGGGACGGCCCGGATGCAGGCCCAGGAGGCGCAACGCTCGGGCACGCTGGTCGTCGAGGCCGAGGGCGTCGAGTTCGGCTACGGCGACCGTTCGATCGTCCGCGACCTGACCACGGCGATCCTCCGGGGGGACAAGGTCGGCGTGATCGGTCCCAACGGCGCGGGCAAGACCACGCTGCTGCGGCTCTTGCTCGGCCAGCTCAAACCGCGATCGGGGGAGATCGTCCAGGGGACGAACCTGGAAGTCTCGTACTTCGAGCAGCTCAAGGGGGCGCTCGACGACGAGAAGACCGTGCAGAAGAACGTCAGCGACTACGACATGATCTCGATCGACGGTCGCGACCGCCACGTCCTCGGCTATCTGCAAGACTTTTTGTTCGAGCCCGACCGGTCGCGGACCCTGGTGAAATACCTCTCCGGCGGCGAGCGCAGCCGGTTGCTCCTGGCCAAGCTGTTCACCAAACCGTCGAACGTGCTGGTCATGGACGAGCCGACCAACGATCTGGACATTGAGACGCTGGAACTCCTTGAATCGCTGCTGGTCGAATACAAGGGGACGCTCCTGCTGGTCAGCCACGACCGGGCGTTCCTCAACGACGTGGTGACCAGCACGCTGGTCGTCGAGCCCGACGGCCAGGTCAAGGAATACGACGGCGGCTACGACGACTACCTCCGCCAGCGCCCCGCCGACCCGACCCCCGAACCCAAGCCCGCCGTCGAGTCGTCCGTCAAAAAGCCGGCCGAACCGTCCCGGGCGAAAGCCAAGCTGAACAACGTGGAACGCAAGGAGCTGCAATCACTGCCGGGGAAGATCGAGAAGCTGGAGACGGCGCTCCGCGAGATCCACGAGGCGATGGCCGATCCGGCGTTCTACAAGCAAGACCGCGACGACATCGCCCGTGCCAACGACAAGCTCCAGGAGATCGAGACGAACCTCGCCGCAGCTTACGAGCGATGGGAGGCGCTCGACGCGATCGAGGGATGAGAAGAGCCAGCGAGAGAAGGAATGGGATTGGACGTAACTCGCCACCCGCGTCGTTAGGCGTTCGGCAGGAAATATCGTACCTGTCTCTCCTTGCCGCCTGACGACCCG
>CALCIC010001046.1 GCA_937907405.1 uncultured Isosphaeraceae bacterium
AACAGCACCAATCGCCAGAGGGCTTTTCTGCCGACGTCTTCGGGCTCGCGGGCCGGCAGGAATCCCAGCGACGCGACGATGATCGCGAACTCCTGGCGGCACGCGAGCATCCCCGCGACCCCCGCCGACGTCAGCCAGACCCGCCGGCCGCGCACCCCCTGGACCCCCCAGAGGACGAACGGAAACACGAGCTGAAGCTCCCGGAAATCGTTCCAGACCAGCGGCCAGAGCAGCGGGGTGAGCGGCACGAGGGCCACCGCCGACAGCGCGACGGCCTCCGACTTCGACTCCGACCGCGCCAGGGTGTAGGCGGCCGGAATCAGCCACCAGAACATGACGTTCTGGATCACCAGCAACGTCCGAGGGTCGGGGAACGCCTTGTAGACCGGGGCCAGGAGAAGCCGGATCGGCGCCAGGTAGTTCATCTTCCAGATCGACGGCCCCTCGGTGCCGAAGGGGGCCAGGGGACGAACCGAGATCACGCCGTCTCCCTCGGTGAGCGCCCAGAACCACTGGTTGTAATACGCCAGGTCCCACGACCATCCGGTCCGCAGGTCGTGATATCGGTGGAGCGCCTGGGTCGTCGAAACCGCGGTCAGGCCGGCCGTGAGCGTCGCCACCAGCACCCACGAAACGACGCGCTTGTCGATTGCTGTCACCGGCCGTTCCAAACTGTGAGGAGCCGAATCGACGCCGGCCGGAGAAACCGCTTCCCAGCCGCGTCGGGCTCCATTATAAGCTGTCTGATCCGGGATTCGATTCCCGCGCACCGAGGACCGAGCGCATCAGTGTGCGCAGGGGCGCGACCGTCTCGCCGTAGGTTCGAAGGATCGCCTTGCGGAACTCCTATCGGCGAAACGGTCTTGGAATTGTCAGCCCGACGCGTCAACGAGCGTTCAACATGCGCGGCCGGCAATCGGCCCCGCGGACTTCCCAAGGCGAACCCTCGCTCGCGCTTCGGGCTGACGATCAAATCCCGCCGTCGCCGCCGGAGGCGGCGTCAAACAGAGTCGCCTTCCCATCGCCGGAACAAGTCCGCCTATGATGCAGAGGCTGCCCGCGCTATCCTCTGGAATGCAGAAGCGCTTCGAGCTTCGCCCCCTCGATGGCTTCGTGATGGAGCACTTCGCGGGCGTGCTCGATCTTTGCGGCGGAGCCTCGGGCGAGGACGAGGTACTTGCCTTCCTTGACGTGCTCGTGGTATTCCAGGGCGCGGTCCTTGGGGACTCCCCAGCCAACGAGCGCGCCCACAAGCGCCCCGACCGAAGCGCCGGCCAGCGAGGCTTCCACGCCTCCGGCCAGCGCGGCGGCGATCGGCCCGGCGACGATCACCGGACCGATCCCCGGCAGGATCAAGACCGCCATGCCGACGCAGACGCCGACCACGGCGCCAAGGACCGCCCCGACCTCGGCGCCCGCCGTGGCGTAATCGCTCGTCGCCAAGGGGAGGACCTCGCCCTCGTGATCGACCTGAAAGTCGCGACCGACGATGGAGAGGTTGCGCATCTCGAAGCCCTCGGCGTGCAGCCGGCTGACCGCTCGTTCCACGGACTCATGATCGGGATAGACCGCGACGACGTTGAAAGTGACTGATGGATCTACGTGGCTCATGGCGTGGCCTCTTGAAGATCACTTCATTATCTCTTTCTTAGTATGCCCCCCAAATTGGGCGTGAGTCCATAACCGCGCGCGGAAATCCTTGCCACGTCCGTTTCCGCGTGTGAGAGGGGACGTGGCGACTTCGTCGAGAAATGAGCGCGTGACGGCTGGGGCGTCGCGGTCCGGGTTTAGAGAACGGCCCGGACGACCTGGCCGCGGCTGGCGGGGTGGGGGCGGCCGAGGTTGTCGAGGATCGAGGCGTCGGGGGCGACGCCCAGTTGATGGAGGATCGTCGCGTGCAGGTCCTCGGGGGTGACTCGGCCCTCCTTGGGGTAGGCGGCGTGGTGGTCGGACGCGCCGTGGACCTGGCCGCCGCGGACGCCGCCGCCGGCCATCGCCACCGAGAAGACCTCTCCCCAATGGCTTCGGCCGCCGCCGATGAGTTGGGGCGTGCGGCCGAACTCGGCCATGCAGACGACCAGGGTCTCGTCGAGAATCCCCCGGCCGTCAAGATCGCCGATCAAGGCGGCCAGGGCGCGGTCGGTCGGCGGGACGAGGGCGTCCTTAAGCCGGTTGGTCTCGTCGGCGTGGGTGTCCCAGACGGGGAACGTCGGGGGTTCGTCGGGGCCGCGATACCAGTTGACCTGGACAAGACGCACGCCCGCCTCGACCAGGCGGCGGGCCAACAGGCAGCCCTGGCCGATGGGGGTCCGGCCGTAGCGGTCGTGAATCGCCTCCGGTTCTTCCTCCAACCGGAACGCCTTGCGCGCCTCGGGCGAGCGGAGCAGATCGAACGCTTGCCGGGTTTGCCGGTCGAGGGCCGAGGCCGTTGCGTCGTGGTCCAGGAACGCCAGGCGACGGGCGATTCGCTCGCCGAGGACGCGGCGGGACTCGACGCGTTCGATGGCCAGGCCGTCGGGCAGACTGATCTCGCCGACCCGGTAGCCGGAAGGTAGGACCTCGGCGTGGAGGAACCAGGGATCGGCCGCTCGGCCGAGGAAGCCGGCGTCCTGCCCCAGCCACTCGTTTCCCCCCGTGTTGAAGATTCGCTGGGGGAGCGTCACGGCCGACGGCAGCCCCTTGCCGCGGCCCGGCGCGACCAGCTTGCCGACGATCGCACCGAGCCCCGGCCCGTCGTTGGGCGGCCCCGGCAGCGCCCCCTCGACGTTCGGCGGCGAGTGGGGGCGGCCGGTCAGCATGTAGTAACCGCTCGACGAGTGGCCGGTGTCGCCGGTCGATACGGCCCGAAGCACGCAGAGCTTGTCGGCGATCTCGGCGAGCCTCGGCATCAGCTCGCTGATCGATAAGCCCGGCACGCTGGTGGAGATCGGCCTGTACGCGCCCCGGACCGCCTCGGGGGCGTCGGGCTTCGGATCCCAGGTCGAATGCTGATCCGGGCCGCCGGTCAGGAAGACGACGATGCACGACCGCGCCTTCCCGGTCGTCGTCTTCGTTCCATCGGCCAGCAACTCGGGCAAGCCGATTCCCGCGCCGAGCGCTCCGAGACTGCCGATCCGCAGCACGTCCCGCCGCCGCAGCCCCTCGCACGGCCGCCCGCCGGCCGCCGTCAGGTTGAGCATGGCGACGCCTCCGACATTCTTCCTGGCGAACAATTGTTGAACACGCGGGCCAGTGTACTTGCCGGCCGAGACAGGGGCAAGCGGTCAGACAGGGCGTTCAAAGGCGTCGGGCGCGAGCGTCGGCGGGCTGGGGGCGTCGGAGATCGGCGAGGAAGCCGGATCGGGGGACGGGCGCGGGGGCGCGGGCGCGACCGACGGCGCGGAGGCGCCGCCGAGGGACCAGGAGGCGGGGTCGGCCGACTTGGGGGACGCCGGTCGGCCGGCGGCGACGGCGCGGAAGACGACCTCGGCGGCGATTTCGAGCCCCAGGCTGTGCGAATCGAGCACCATGTCGTAGTTGTGCGGGTCGCTGGAGCTCATCCGGTGCATCGTCCGGTCGAACGCCGCGCGGCGGGCGTCGAGATCTTTGGCGGCGCGGCGGGCGGTACGAACCGAGACCCCCATCCGCTCCCCCAGGCGGAGCGATCGGGCGCGGAGGGGGGCGATGATCCGGACCGAGAGCGTCTCCTCGCGGGGGAGCAGGAACCCGGCCCCTCGGCCGACCAGCACCGACTGCCCGGCCCGGCCGATGGCTTCGATCAACTTGGCCAGGTGGTCGAGGTAGGCCTCCTGGGGGGCGTAATGTTCCTCGCGGAGCGGCAGCAGCCAGTCCTGGATGACGCTGGGCGCCAGCTCGTCAAAGGTGCGGACGTCGTCGATGGGCAGTTCCATGCGGTGGGCGATGGCTTCGAGCAGCTCGTGGTCGAAGACCTTCCAGCCCAGCCTCTGGCCCAGCATCCGGGCGATCGCGCCGCCGCCGGCGCCGGCCTCGCGACTGATGCAGATGTTCTGGAACCGGGCCGACGACCCGGACGACGTCAGGGGCTCGCGGTCGTCGTCCCCCCAGCCGAACAGCCAGCGCGCGACGGACTTGGGCCACTCGCGGAGGCCGCCCCAGTTCCGGTCTTCCGAGTCCGCTTCCGAAGTCGTGATCGAGAACGGTTCCCACGCGCCCATGCAACTTCCTCCTCGGGGACGGTTCTCTTGTCACTCTAGAGGCTCGGCGGACCTTTGAAAAGTCGTCGGCCGTTTTTGATGGGCGTGGCGGAAGATCCCGGCGGTCGTCTTGATCGAGATCCGACCGCGCGAGCCCGAATCGCCAGCCCTCACCATCTTCAACCGTGTAAAGATTACATCTCCCCGGACCCGGAACCGGAAATCCGCGAAGTTTGTCGATTTTCGCTCAAGTTTTGGATGTGCTTGGAGTTCGGTCGTCGCAAGAGGACCGCGCGCGGCGGTGGCACGCGGCTTGCTCATAAGGGCTTCTCGACGGAAACGGCCGAATGATCCGGCCTCTCCGCGATTGAGAACCTGGCTGGCCTATCCGAATCACGGACTTAGATGAGGACGACTCCACGATGAGAAATCGGCGACACACGCTCTTGTGGATGAAGGATTTGCTGGAACACATGTCGCAGTGCCACGACCAACTCCAGTGGGCCTCGGACGGTCAGACGGAAAGCTTCCTGACTGAATCGCTGCTGGGCGACCTGGTCGAGTGCCAGAAGCTGTGCGCGACGCTCCGAGAACACCCCGACCGCTCGCGGTCGAGCCGTCAGCCGGTGCTGTCCTGAGAATTCGAATGCTGGCGGGCGGGGATCAGTTCGGCTATGGTCTCAGACTCGACTGAATCGAAATCGACTGAGCCACGGAACTGACGCATCAGGTTGCACCCATGACGCCACACGAGACGCCGCCGATCGCCCATTTCACCGTTGACGCGCTTCAGGTTCTGGTCTACGAAGACCGCAGACAGGCCGGCAAGGCGGCGGCCCAGGCCGTCAGCCGGGCGATCCACGACCGCCAGAAGGCGGCCGGCAAGGCGAACGTCGTCTTCGCCGCCGCGCCCAGCCAGAATGAGTTCCTTGCGGGCCTGGTCGCGAGCACGGAAATCGACTGGACGCGGGTCGTCGGCTTCCACATGGACGAGTACCTGGGCCTACCCGTCGATCACCCCGCCTCGTTCCGCCGCTATCTTCAAGAGCATCTGTTTCGGCTCGTCGATCTCCCCCCCGAACGACTCCGCCTCATCCCCGGCGAGCGCGTCGAGCGTCCGCTGCGGACCTGCGTCGATTACGAAGACCTGCTGATGGCCGAGCCCGCCGACGTCCTGTGCGCGGGGATCGGCGAGAACGGCCACCTGGCGTTCAACGACCCGCCGGTCGCCGACTTCCTGGATCCGCTCCTGGTCAAGGTCGTCCGGCTCGACCAGGCCTGTCGGGTTCAGCAGGTCAACGACGGCTGCTTCGATCACATCGACGAGGTGCCGACGCACGCGTTCACGCTGACCGTCCCGGCGCTCTTGAGCGCGGCGACGGCGTCGGTGGTGGTGCTCGGCCCCCGCAAGGCGAACGCGGTCCTGGCCACTGTTCGCGGGCCGATCAGCGAAGCCTGTCCCGCGTCGGCCCTCCGCCGCCATCCCGGCGCCCGGTTGTACCTCGATCGCGAGGCGGCCCGGCTGGTCCTCTGATTCCGGTCCCGTTGCGGGTAGAATAGAGAAGACGACCGGACTTCGAATGACCATCAGAGGAGGAACGCCGTGCGCTGGGTGACCGTCGCTACCGAGCAAGGGCCGCGAGCCTGTGGAGTTTGGCAAGGTCGATACGTGGACGTGAACGCGGCCGATTCCCGGCTGCCGTCCTCCGTGAAGGGGTTGCTGGCCCTGAATGGGGACGATCAGCGCGCGGCGAGAGGGGCCGTCGAGCGGGGGACGACCTCGTATAATCCGGGCGCGTCCCGGCTGCTCGCGCCGGTGCCCGACCCGCAAAAGATCATCTGCATCGGCCTGAACTACCGCGATCACGCCGAGGAGAGCGGGATGCCGGTCCCTTCCGAGCCGGTCCTGTTCAGCAAGTACCCCTCGGCGCTGATCGGCCACGGCGCCCCGATCGTCCTGCCGTCGGTGAGCAACGAGGTCGACTACGAGGCCGAGATGGTCGTGGTCGTCGGTCGCGGCGGGCGGTTCATCCCGGTCGAGAAGGCGATGGAGCATGTCGGCGGCTACGCGGTGGGGCACGACGTTTCGGCCCGCGATTGGCAGCTCAACAAGCCGGGCAAGCAGTGGATGGCCGGCAAGACGTTCGACACCTTCGCGCCGATCGGCCCCGAGTTGGTGACGACCGACGAGGTGGCCGACCCGCACAAGCTGGGCATCCGCCTCCGGCTCAACGGCCAGACGATGCAGGACTCGAACACCAATCAACTGATCTTCAGCATCAACCAGTTGGTCGCGTACCTCTCGGGGATCGTCACGCTGGAGCCGGGCGACCTGATCTTCACCGGCACGCCGCCGGGCGTCGGCATGGCGCGCAAGCCCCAGGTCTGGCTCAAGCCGGGCGACGTGGTCGAGGTCGAGATCGACGGCCTGGGCGTGCTCCGCAACCCGGTCGTCGCCGAGAAGGCGCCCGGCTGATCGAGCCGGCGCGCATCCGTCAGGTAGGCCGGTTTCGAAAGAGGCCGGCCGGTCTGTCGCGGAGGGCTGGCCCCTTCGCGCATGGCCGTTTCACGGGCATCACCAATCGCCCGCGCTGATCGTCCCCATTCAGGGCTAGCAGCAATGCCCCGTAGTTAGCCATAAGATCAGGGCCTCCATGCTATTCTGAGGATGC
>CALCIC010001047.1 GCA_937907405.1 uncultured Isosphaeraceae bacterium
GCTCCTTGGGCTGCTCGTCGGGAGCGTCGGCGGCGGGTTTGGGCGCCGGGGTCGCCGCCGGCTTCTCGGTCGTCTCGGCTGGTTTCTCAGGCTTGAGCGCCTCGGCCTCTTTCGACGCCGGGGGGACGTCTCTGCCGAGCTTTTCGAGATAGTACGCGGAGATCGGCCGGACCACGACGTCGGGGGTCAGGGTCAGGTTTTTGGTGAAGTGTTCCGCGGCGCGTTCCGGCTCGCCCGCTTCGAGCATGCACTGGGCGAGGTCGAAGTCCCAGGACGACTGCCTGCGGAGCATGCCTGGAATCGAAAGCTCGTCGGTCGCGACGCCGATCAGTTCGCCCCGAAGCATCCGTTGGCCGGTCCCCAGCGCCTTCATCGAGCGTTCGATCGCCAGTCGAGGGATGGCGCGCTGCTCCCAGAGCGTGGCGGCCGACGCGTAGTTGCCGAGCAACATGTAGACCTGGCCCTCGCGGAAGGTCGCGGTCCCGACCTCGCCAAGGTTGGGATCTTCCGTCACGCCCGAGGAAAGCAATTCCAGGGCGCGCTCGGGCTGGCCCGTGCTGCAATACAGGTCGACGAGTTGCGGCTTGACGATCGCCGGGCTCATGTTGCTGAGCTGGGCCTGCTCGAATTCGATGATCGCCAGCCCCGGCGCCCCCTGGCTGAGCGCGAACCGGCCCTTCTCGATCGGACCCGCCTGCTGCTCGATCTGCAACTCGCTGAGGGCGTCCTTGATCTGATCGACCCGTTGATTGAGCTGTTCGAGCTCTTGCTGATACCGCAGTCGGCCCTCGTCGGTGAGGTCGCCCGGCTTCGCCAGGTCGACCGCGGCCTGAAGCCGCTCCTGGGCGAGGTCCAGGAACCCCGCCCGAAGCAAGGCGTCGTACAGCTCGATGTGCAGGCTGATCAAATCAAGTCGAGCCGCCGCGGCGCGCGGCGGGGGGGTCGTCTGGATCGCATAGTTGAGGGCCGTCAGCCGCTGCCGCAACCGGCCGCCCATCAGTTCGGCGGCGAGGGGCTGGTTCAGAATCCGTTCCTGGTTCTCCGGCGTCAGCGGGATGCCGGCGAGCAGGGCGTTCTCTTGAAGCGCCAGCAGCCGATACGACTGGGCCAGCACGCGGTAGGCGATGGAGTCGTCGGGATTGCGGGCCAGCGCGGTACGCGCCTCGCGGATCGCCAGGATGCAGCGGGCGGGGTCGGGCAACGTCGGTTGGCCGTCGGCCCCCGCCGGCGCCGAAAGCCAGCGGCGGGCCGACTCGACCCGCGATTGGGTCGCCGTCAGCGCTCGGGTCTGGAAGACGTCGTCGATCCAGTTGACCGGGGTCGGAGGGCGATCCGCGGCGGGGATCGGATTGGTGACCTTGAAGGCGCGGAGGTCCGGATCGAGGCGGCTGGACTTGAAGGCCGCGAGGTCGGGCTCGGCGGCGTCGCTCCGCCCGAACATCACGGCCCGGCCGTCGTCGTAGAACGGGATCCAGTTCGGGCTTTCCTTCAGCTTGCGGTAGGTGTTCGAGGCCCTGGCCGGATCAATCATCACCACCGTGACGTTGTACTTGTCGAACGCCGGCCTCCAGACGTCGGCGTCGTCGGCGAGGAGGGCGTCCATCAACCGACGGTGCTCTTCGGAGACCTCGGCCGGGAACAGGCTCCGGCGGTCGTCGAGGAACGTCTTCCGCCGCGGCCCGGCCTTCCACATCAGGGCGTCCCCCTGGGCGTGCGTCCAGTTGAAGACGTTGCCCTTGACGTCGTCGTGGGCGGCGAGGTACTCGGCGGCCTCGAACGCGAATTCATTGGCGTCGTAGCCGAAGCCGAACCGAGGCTCGCCGGGCGTCTTGCCGTAGCCCGTGATCGCGATGCTGACGAAGTAGAACAGCAGGCCGAGCGTCACCAGACGGCCCCCCGTCGACCAGGCCGCCCAGCCGTTCCCCAGTCTTCCCCGAACGCCGAACAGCCGCTGATACCACTCCTGGCCGTTGAGCGAGGCGACCGCCGCCAGCACGACCGCGAACTCCGCGCTCAGCCGCATGTACATCGACCAGGCCGCGACCGCGACGACGTAAGGCAAGAACCGGCTCCAGGAAAACCGGGCCCGGTTCAGCAGGAAGGTCGCCAGGCCGGCGGCCACCATGACCGCGAAGTAGATCACCAGCACGTACCAACCGTCCTGAACCTGCGCCCGCAGCGCGGGGCTGAAATACGAGAGCTGGTCGAGGGTCGTCGTCGCGTCGAACCCGCGGAACAACGGCGCGACGGTGGCGGCGTAGATCTTGTAGGTCGAGGGATTCGCGAGGCAGACGGCCGCGGAGACGGCCGCGGCGATCACCCCGGCCGTCGGCGAGACCGGGACGCGCGGGCCCACTTGGTCGGATTCCACGCTCGACGACGACCGAGCCGGCGGTTCGATCAACCGCGCCGCCGATCGGCCGTCCAGGAGCCGGCCCACCGCCGCGGCGATCAGGATCAACAGGCCGAGGAGGAACGACTCGTCGACGTTCGCCCAGACCAGAAAGAGGGGGATCAGGGCGTAAAGCGCCCGCGACCGCCCCTCGCCGAAGGCCCGGAACAGGAGAAGCATCTCGATCGCCAGGAGGAGCAATCCCCAGGTCGACGAGCTGACCATGGCCGGCAGCGCGACCCCCCCCAGCATCACCCCGGAGGGGCCGAGCGTCGCTCCCAGGGCGATCGCCGCGCAGACGGCCGTCCACCAGAGCCCCGGCCCCTTGCGTCGGATCCTCAAAAGCGCCAGGGCGGTCGCCAATCGGGCCAGGGCCGCAAGGGCCACCAGGGCGCCGACCGCGATCTGCTCGGCCGACGCGCGATTGGCCGCGGGGTCGTCGGGAGAGACGGGGACCAGGTCGTACGCGAGCTTGTACACCGCCGCGTGGCTCGCCTGGAACAGCCAGGGGACGTTCACCCAGGACTGCCCCTCCCGAGTGTAGGAGAACGCGTCGGCCGGCGCCGGCGACCCCTGCTTGAGGATGTACTGGCCTTGCTTCAGGTTGGCCCAGAGCGGCGGGTGGTTGCTCCTGGACGCCGACACGACGAACGCCAGCAACAGCACGGCGCCCATCACGTACCAGTCGTAGTATGCGTTCCATTCCGAGACCCGTTCCGGCGTCCACGGTTCCGGCTCCGGCTCGATCGGCTCGGCGGCGTCGAGATCGGTCGACGCGGTCGCGACGGTCGGGTCGACGACGCCGTCGGGCACTCGCTCCTTTTTCGGAACGGACGAAGAGGCATCAGGTTGTGTCATTAGGCTCAGCCGGGAGAATAATTTCGAATGAAGCCGAAAACGGGCCGAAGGCTCGTTCACCGCGGAACGGGA
>CALCIC010001048.1 GCA_937907405.1 uncultured Isosphaeraceae bacterium
CGCATGCCGCCTGGAACGCATCCACCTGATCGGCCTTCACATGAATATGAACGAGTACCACAAGCATGGCTGCCAACCGGCCGCGGATCTCGACGGCCGCCCTCGATCTCGCGCGGTTTGGTCTATTGTTCCGTTCCATGCGGGCTTGCGTCGGCGTCAGCCTGATCGATCCGGGCTTGCTTCTGGGCCTGAAGGCGGACGAGCAGGGAGACGAGGGCCTGATGCGCCACCGGCTTGACCAGATGCTCCACGAACTGAAGCCGCTCCCAGGGGGCGTCTTCCTCGCGACCGCGACCGGAGAGGGCGACCAGCGACGCCCGGTTCATGCCGGCCCTGCGGAGCGCCTCGGCGACGGCGTAACCGTCGGTGTCCGGAAGCATCAGGTCCAGCAGCACGACGTCGGGGTCGTGCCGCTTGGCGGCGCCGACGGCGGATCGTCCGTCGTAGGCGACGGCCACGTCGTACCCCTGCATCCGCAACAGCATCGCCATCGTGTCGGCGGTGTCGCGGTTGTCGTCGACGATCAAAATCCGCGCGGCCTTCACCGTCGTCAGACTCGCCATGGCAAGACCTCCCATCGTCTGCATCCAACCGCCCTCGGCCGCGCGACGATGCGCCAGGGCGTCCAGAACGTTCCACTCCCCGCAACTCCTGAACCCATCGCCCCGCCCCGGCGCCTCGCGCCGCGAAAGGCACACGTGAACATGCAATCAATGATTAATCCGACGCGGACGCCTCGGGCGAGGCGACGGCGTCGATCCGCCCGATCCAACCGGCTTTCCGAATTGACTTGACGCGGACGACCAGGACGCGACGTCGCCCGTATCGAAGACGCGCGCCCGCCCTCCGTCACCCCCGACGAAATGAACTTCCTCAGCCAGCGTCGGCTATTTATTCGGAAATGCACCGACGTTCGTAGAACCGCCCCGACGACGCAACTTCGCGAAACCGTCATGCTCCTCCACGAGAAAGAGACATCTTTCCTTCATACCAACCGGTTCGGACAAACACAACCACGGAATCTCAAACGCCACGCAATTGCTTAAATCGACACGATCTTCGAGCATGAAATGGCTTGCTTGATCGTGCCGCCCGGTCGTCCCCTGGACAGGTCGTGCCAAGGACGATCCAGCAAAAGCAGCGCCAAATCGAAACCAGGCTCCGAACCGGCTGACGCCCCGACAGGTTCTCAGTGAGGCGGCTTCATCCAAAATACCGAGGCCCGAAAGGTCGAAGCACTGGAAAAATGCTCGTCCTGGCGACACGATGGGATCGACCGTCTCGCAAATCAGTAGACCTGGGGGCATGTTTATGAAGTTGTTATTCGTCAGCGTTGAAGCCGGCGAGCGAAAGATCCACTGGGCCAAGTTCCTGGCGTTCGCGGTGTTCGTGCTGATCATCGCGGCGGCGGTCGTGGAGGCGCTGGCGTACCTGATCAAGGGAAGCTTCAGCTTCGGGAGCCTGGTGGCCGCCGAGACGGTGGTCGTCTTGATCCTGGTCCGAATCCTGATCCGGACCGTGGCGTACCAGCCGGCCGAGGTCAGGGACGCCGAGAAGTTCTGAGGCGGAGGGGGGCCGATTCGGCCGGATCGGGGCGGGACCGTCTTGAACGGACCGCGCCCTGATGTGATGCTACGGAATGACGCCTTTCCTCGGAGGATGTCTCGACATGCTCGGCCTGTTCTCCGCCCTTGCGGCCGTCGTGGTCTGCGCGCCGCCGCCGGCCGCCGGCTCGGCCCCGGATCCGTCGTCGCCGGATCGGCCGTTGAACGTCCTGATGATCGCGATCGACGACCTCAACGACTGGGTCGGCTGCCTGAACGGGCATCCGCAGGCGAAGACGCCCAACATCGACGCACTCGCCCGCCGCGGCGTGGTCTTCACCAACGCCCATTGCCAGGCGCCGCTTTGCAACCCATCGCGAACCAGCGTGCTCACCGGGCTTCGGCCGTCGACCACCGGCGTCTACGGGCTGTTGCCCGGCCTGCGCTCCGTCGCCGCGACCAGGGACCGCCGGACGCTCCCCCAGGCGTTCGAGGCGCGCGGCTATTCGACGTTCTGCTCGGGCAAGATCTTCCACGACGGCGCGATCCCGTGGAAGGACCGCCACGACGAGTTCCAGACCTGGGAAGAGCGCGGGCCGACGCCCTATCCGGCCGTGAAGTTCGTCGACACGCCCGCGAAGATCAAGGCCATGGACTGGGGCGTCTTTCCCGAGACCGACGATTCCCAGGCCGACCGCAAGATCGCCGACGCCGCGATCGCCCGGCTTCAGGCGATCCCCGCCGGCAAGCCGTTCTTCGTCGCGGCGGGGTTCCGGCTGCCGCACGTCCCCTGCTTCGCCTCGCAAAAGTGGTTCGACCTCCACCCGGAGGAATCGCTCCAACTGCCGCCGGTGAAGGAAGACGACCGCGACGACGTGCCGCCGTTCGCCTGGCATCTCCACTGGAAGCTCCCCGAGCCCCGGCTCTCGTGGCTCAACCAGGCCCACCAGTGGCGCAATCTGGTCCGATCGTACCTGGCGACCGTCAGCTACATGGATTCCGAGGTCGGCCGCGTGCTCGAGGCCCTGAAGGCGTCGGGGAAGCAGGACGAGACCCTGGTGGTGCTCTGGTCCGATCACGGCTGGCACCTGGGCGAGAAGGGGGTCACCGGCAAGAACACGCTCTGGGAGGAGTCGACCCGGGTGCCGCTGGTGTTCGCCGGTCCGGGCGTGGCCGTCGGCGCGCGGTGCGCCGAGCCCGTCGAACTGCTGGACCTGTATCCGACCTTGATCGACCTGGTCGACCTGCCGTCGCCGGGAATCCTGGAGGGGCACAGCCTCGCCCCCCAGTTGAAGGACGCGAACGCCCCCCGGTCCTGGCCGGCGATCACCACGTCGAACCAGGGGAACCACGCCGTCCGCGCCAGGGATTGGCGGTACATCCGCTACGCCGACGGCTCCGAGGAGCTGTACGACCACCGCGGCGACCCCGACGAGTGGACCAACCTGGCCGCCGACCCGGCCCACGCCGAGACGCGCCGGGAACTCGCCCGATGGCTCCCCGTCGCCGACGTCCCGGCCGTCCCCGGAAGCGCCCACCGCGTCTTGACCCGGGAGAACGGCGTCTGGATCTGGGAAGGCGAACCAATCATCCCTGAGCAACTCGAACGCTGACCACGTCCCTTGTCCCCCCTGGCACTCCTAACGAGGCTGAGACCGAAACATGAGCGAATCCCTGAAGAATCTCGCGTCATCGACGGGCGTCGACGCCGATACGGTCGAGAAAATGCTGGGGGGCGTGTTGGCGTTCCTCAAGCCGCGCCTCGGCGACGAAACCTACGCGACGATCGAATCGAAGGTCCCCGAAGCGCGTCGGCTGGTCACGGATTTCAACGAAGCCGAGGCCCGGGGCGGCGAGGCCGGCGACGAAACCGGACGCTCCATGGGGGACCTGCTTGGACAGGTCACGGCCCTGGCCGGGAAGGTGCTCGGCGGCGAGTCGGGGGGGGGCGACCTCCTGACGAGGTTGATCAAGCTGGGCCTCCCCGTCGGCTCGATCACGGCGCTCTTGCCGCAGATCTTCAAGTTCCTCTCCGAGCACCTGCCGGCCGACGTCCTCAAGCAGATCGCCGCCGCGCTTCCGGCCGTCCCGGGGGTCGACGCGGCCGCCCTGCTCGGCGCTTCCGGGGCCGCGCTCGCCGACACCGGCGACTACCCCGAAGCCGTCAGCGAGCGCCCTTGACGATTTGCAACGGCGCCGGCGGGCAAGCGTCTTATAAGTGGGTGGACGGTCAGGCGGCGAGGGGGGGCGTCCCACTCCTCTTGCTCGTGCTCGAGGTTTCGTGGCTCGGGCGTCCCGCCCGAGCATCCACAGGACGAACGCGGCAAGCCGCTCGGGCGGGACGCCCGAGCCACGACGGCGGATGCTCGACCGACATGCGGCCCCCCCCCGGAGCGGGAAAAACGGTAATCCGAGGCTACCCATCAACCGCCTCTGTTGGACGAGATTCCCCACCCGCTTTCGAGATGCTCACCCGGCGCCGGCCGGTTCCGGGTCATGGCATGGCGAATCGAGCCGGCGGGAGGTTATGATGTGGGGGTCGGCCGCGCGGCCGGTCGCGTCTCCGTCCGAGATCGTTCCGCGCGGCCCGCGCGGGCGGTTCAGGTCCTTCAACACCAACACGCGAATCGATTGAGAACCGACGTGGGCGCGACCATCGTTCTGGCCGATGACGAATCCGACCTGCGGGCGGTGTACGCCGAGTGCCTCCGACGGTCCGGCCACACCGTCTGGGAAGCGGCCGACGGCGCGGAGGCGGCCTCGCTGGTCCACGCGCACACGCCCGACCTGCTGCTCCTGGACCTTTGGATGCCGATCCTCAACGGGCTGGAAGTGCTGGAGCAGATCCGCGATGATCGCGGGGCGATCGGGCTGAAGGTCGTGATGCTCACCCACCAGCGCGACGCCGACTCCCGGCTTGAAGGCTTCGCCCTGGGGGCGTCGGCGTACTGGACCAAGGACATCTCGCTGGTCGAGCTCGCGTCGCGGATCGAATCGTTGCTGGCCCCGCCCCGAAACTAGGCGATCGACGACTCCTCGTTCACAGGAACGGCGATGGGGGCGCCCACCGTTCGACGGCTAATCTCCATGCTCGACGTCTACCGCGACCGCCTCGACTACCTGTACCGCCGGCTCGATTACGAGCGCGACGGCATGCCCAGGGGGCTCAACGAGCTGCGGCTGGGCCGGATGCGGCGATTGCTCCGCAAGCTGGGAGACCCCCAGCTCGGCCTCCGGATCGTCCACG
>CALCIC010001049.1 GCA_937907405.1 uncultured Isosphaeraceae bacterium
GCGCGAATCGCGGACCTGGCCTTCCATCTCTACCATCGTCCCCTGCACCCGGAGTGGCTGTCGATCCGCGCGCACCACCGACTGACGCTGGGCGACTGGCAGGCCGACGTCCGGATCATCGAGGGGGGCCACTCGATCGTCTTCGGATCGAAGAACGTTCGGTTGACCGAAGTCCTCGCCGGCCCCGAGACCCCGCTGCCGAAAACCGGACTGCTCTATCACTCGCCGATCCACGACGAACGCTCGACGTCGCTCCGCCCGGGAGAATTCCTCAATTTCCAGGCGTGCTTCGAGGTCGAGCGCGTCGATCCCGAGATCTTCCTCCATCTCTGCGAAGAGATGACCGCCGATTCCAGGCTCGGCGGCCTCACACACCAATTCCGGTCGAGCAACCGGATGGCCCCGGGGCCGATCAGCCGAGTCCATGTCGACCCCCGCGCCCGGGGGATCTCCGTCCAGGCCTTCCACACCTTCCCCGACGAACTCGCCGTCGTCCGATCCCTCTCGCTCTACGAACTCCTGCCTCGATCCTGAACCGATCGGAAGACACGCCTTCCGGCGGTCGTCGCGACCCGGCGCCGCCCCGATGCGTCGCCACGACGCACGCCGACTTTCCTCCATTAAGCTTGACAAACAAGGCGACAAACGGCATTATAAAACAATCACGCGGACAGCCACGCATGAAGGCAGTCGAAATCCAAGGGCGAGGCAAGGGCAAGTCCCCCTCCTCGCCGAATCCCGTTATGATCGTTTCCGACACCGCCCCCGATGCAATTGGAGAGCCGCGCGACGACGAGGTCCGGGGGATGAAACCTGGATCGGGGACGTCGCGCCGATTGGCGCGATTACCCGCAACTCGTCCGATCGGCGAGGAGATTCCATGGGTTCCGCACTGCTTCGGGGCGGGCTGAGATCCGATATTGAGGAGGTCGCGCGGGTCGTAAAACGCGAATCGGGACCGAGGCTTCCTGTCGCCGTTGATCGCCGAATTCGGTTCCAGGACTAAGATCCGCAGCGCGGCCGGAGGGCCTCTTTTCATCACTGTTCTCATGAACACTCAACGAGTCGTCGTCTCCTGATCGTCGTCTCGGGTCGCGATCGAAAAAATCGCGGCAAGGGAAAAAAGTCTGGTGTGCTTGGAACGATCCTAAGTGATTAGGGTGCCACGCGCCGCTTGTGCCAGGGCGGCGTCGCAACGGAAGCGTCGAGCGGTTCCCACGTAAAAAACGGTTGGCGAGGCCCGCTCAGGCGGGTATCTTGCGATCGTCCGGACGAGGGATGCCGCCGGAGTCACCGGTGAGCGATTCGGCACCCGAGGAGCATTGCCACGATGCCTCAATTGTCCCGAATCGATCGCGTCCGAGGGGCCCTGCTGGGCCTGGCCGTCGGGGACGCGTTGGGAGCCCCGCTGGAGGGGCTGACGACTCAGCAGATCAAGACGCACTATGGGCGCGTCAAGAATTATGTGGACGGCGTCCAGGCCTGGAAGCGAAAGCCCTACCGCTGGCGGATGCGGGGGCTTTACTCCGACGACACGCAGCAAGCGTTGGCCCTGTGCGACAACCTGCTCGAATTCGGCCGCGTCGATCAACGACGGCTGGCCGAGGTCTACCTCGCGATGGCCGAGCCCAAGGGGGCGTTTCTCGGCGTCCATCGGGGGATCGGCCGCAGTTTCCGCCAGGTGCTGGGTGATCTTCAACGCGGGATCGAGCCGCGATGGAGCGGGCAGACGAAGGCCGGAATCGGCGCCGCCATGCGGATCGCGCCGGTCGGTTTGTACCACGACGACGACCGAGACGCCCTGTTCGCCTCGGTGATGGAAGCCAGCGTCATGACCCACCGCGACGTCCGCAGTCTCGGCGGCGCATTGGCGGTCGCGCACGGCGTCCGTCGCCTGGCCGCGGGGGAGGCCCGAGACCCCAGCCTGCTGCTCTGGGTCGCCTCCGACGCGGCCCGCGACGAGGCCCGCGTCGCCGACGACTACGGCGACGTCGTCCTCTCGCTCGACAGCCATCCTCGGTCGCTCTCGAAGGCCCTCGCTCATGCCGAGTCGATCCTCGATCTCCCCCGCGAGCGCGCCTTGCCCGCGCTGGCCGAGGAAGCCAACCGCCACGGCGCCGAGCCCGACTGCAAGCGGCCCACGATGGGTTTCCCCCCCGCCTGCATCCCGACCTGCTTCTACATCCTGCTGACCACCGACGGCTTCGAGGAAGCCCTCACCGAGATCATCAACCTCGGCGGCGACACCGACACCACCGGGGCCATTCTGGGTTCGCTCGCCGGCGCCTATTAT
Source organism: uncultured Isosphaeraceae bacterium (assembly GCA_937907405.1). Lineage (GTDB taxonomy): Bacteria > Planctomycetota > Planctomycetia > Isosphaerales > Isosphaeraceae > Paludisphaera. Next base: position 2,294 of record CALCIC010001049.1, read on the forward strand.
GGGGCCGACGCGATCCCGCACCGCTGGCTCGACGGCCTTCAAAACCGCGTCGGCATCGAGAACCGCGCCCTGGCGCTCGCCCGACGAACGACGGCCGGCCTCGAAATCCCCGACCTGATCCCGACCGAGCAAGAGCTGAGCCACAAGGAAGGCGTCCACCTGGGCCACTACGCCTCCCTCGTCCGCAACGGCGGCGACTACGGCGCCAACCATGTAGTTTGACGCGGCCCCCCCCGTCGCCATGATCCTCGAAGCTGACGGAGCGACGATCCCTCTCACGCACGCGCCCTCTTTCCGACAGCCTCTCCATTGCATAGGATACACTAACCGTGTAGTCCCGATCGGCGAGGCTCGCTCGCGGGCCTGCTGGATCGCATGACCGTCCGCTGGTTTTCGACCGTCATGGAGCGCGGCGCGATGAGCTTGGGCACTTCAACCCGGATTCGCAGGCAACTCGAAGAGGCCGAGGGTTACCTCATGCTCGAGATGCCCAGCTACGCGCTGGAGATCTTGGAGAGCCGCGCCGAGTGGCCGTCCATGCCGTTCGAGGCGAACTTCTTGAAGGGGGAGGCGCTGCGGTGCCTCGATCGCTACCGCGAGGCGATTCAGGCGCTCGACGTCGCGGCGGCGCTTCGGCCCGACGACATCGCGGTCGCGCTCGCCCAGGGCTGGTGCTACAAGCGGACGAACCGGCTGGCGCAAGCCGTCGACGCGCTGGAGCGGGCCGCGCGGCACGAACCCGAAAACGCCCTCATCCGCTACAACCTGGCGTGCTACTGGAGCCTCGCGGCCAATGCGTCGAAGGCGATCGAGGAATTGTCCCTCGCGCTCCGCCTGAAGCCCGAGTTCCGCCGCCTGATCTCAGACGAGAGCGACTTCAACACGCTCCGCGGCAACTCGACGTTCGAGACGCTGATGCGGGACGCGGCGCCCTCGAAATGACGTCGAGGTCGCGGCGAGGAGCGGCCTAACCTCGGAAGCCCCTCCAGGGTCGGGGGGGATTCCGGATCGGACCTGTTCATTGAGGTGAGGAAGGGATTGACGACGAGGTCGATCAGGACTCGTCGAGAATGCGCTGAGTGATCTCCTTCTCACAATACTTGCACCATTTCCAGCGCTTGGCGCCGACGACCTCGTCGAGATGCGAGTGGGCGAGCCGAACGCTGCGAAACCAGATCTTGGTCTCGTCGTCGTTGACCTTCTCAAGTCGCGCGCAACGGGCGAAGTGAAGAAGGTTGTTGGCGGCCGAACCTTGACCCTTCCCTTTGGCGACGGCAAAATTGCCATGGAAGATGAACCCGATCGCCTCGCATCGCGTTTCCGCGAAATCGTCAAGCGACTCGAGCGGGCGAATTCCGGTCTGTTCTTGGGTCGGCATGCAAGGGTTCCCCAAAGATGACGCAGGCTACCTCATCGTCTCTATCGATAAGTGAGAGTTTAACCAATCCGTCCCAATGACGCAAGGTGAGCGCGACGGCCGAGGACGACTCGGGGCGCGCCGAGCGTTCGATCCATCCTCCAGGCCGTCGCGGGTCGGGCCGCGGAATCCGCCGGAGCCGGCGATTCAGAATGATGGAAGGCGGCGAGACCGACTTGATCCGAGAAACCGTCAGTCATCTCCGCGATCTTCCTCGATACCGCCAGATTCTCGCCACGTTGGTGCGGTACGGATACCAGGACGTCGTCGCGGCCCTTCATCTGGACGTCCTTGTTCGGCCGATCGAGTGGGTGGCGCAGGGGGAAGAGCCGCAGATCCACGACCGTCCGCAGCGACTCCGGATGGTCTGCGAGGAGTTGGGGCCGACGTTCGTCAAGCTCGGCCAACTTCTCAGCACGCGGCCCGACCTGATCCCCGAAGCCTACACCAACGAACTCGCCGCGCTCCGCGACGACGTCCGTCCATTCCCCTACAGCCAGGTTGAGACGATCCTCGCCAACGAATACGGCCGGCCCCCCGGCGAGTGCTTCGCAACACTCGATTCGACGCCGACGGCCTCGGCGTCGATCTCGCAGGTCCACCGCGCGGTGCTTCACGACGGCCGGACGATCGCGCTCAAGGTCCGACGGCCCGACATCCAGAAGACGGTTCAGGCGGATCTCGACATCCTCAAGAACCTGGCCCAACTCGCCGAGCGTCGGCTGCCGGGCCTTGGGGTCTACAAGCCGTTGGCCCTGGCCCGCGAGTTCGAGCGCACCCTGACGCGCGAGCTGGACTTCACCGTCGAGCTGCGGACGATGCACCGTTGCCAGACCCAATTCGAGGGCGATCCGTCGGCGCATATCCCTTACACCGTGGAGGAATTCTCGACCCCCAAGGTGATCGCGATGGAGTTCATCAACGGCGTCGCGATCGACGATCTGGAGGGCATCCGAGGTCTGGGCCTCGATCCCGCCGAGGTCGCCGAGACCGGCGCGAAGATCTTGATCAAGCAGATCTTCGAATTCGGGTTCTTCCACGCCGACCCCCACCCCGGGAATCTCCGCGTGCTCGAGGG
>CALCIC010001050.1 GCA_937907405.1 uncultured Isosphaeraceae bacterium
ATACCGCGAGACGATGGATCCGATCGATCCGCACTTCGTCGAGGTCCGCGCCCTGGACGCGCGCGCGAAGGAGCTGTTTCGATTCACCTCCGCGTCCCCGGACCCCGGGGCGAGGACTCGCATGGCGCGGATCGTCGGCGCGGTTCGTGAACACGGCTTCAACCTCAAGCCGGACGCCGAACAAACCGGTCTGCTCATCGTGGCGAATGCAGAAGTGCCCGATGAGAAACGGGCGGTCGACGCCCTGGACCTGGGGGACTGGCCCGACCTGCGATCGGACTTGTTGAGCCTCGACCGGCAAGGCCGCCTCGCCATCGACTCCCTGCGCAAATGGCTGCGTGTTTTGACGCTTCGACGAGAGGCCGGCCGGCACGACGAGGCGTTTCAGATCGGCGTCGCCGCCTTCGAGCGTGGGCGCATCCCCTACATCCGCATCCTGATCAAGGACGACTCGTCCCTCAAGCGCATGGCCGCGGAGACGACCTTCGAGGAGGGACGTAAAGCCGAGGCCGTCGAGATCATCGAACAACTCGCGAAGAGCCGACTGAGTCTCATCGAGAAGGAGTGGAAGGTCTGAGACGACGGCGCGCCGGTTTCGTCCCCAGGAGTTCGCGAGCGTCCAACTCTCAAGCCTTGGCGATTCGATCTCGGCCGATCGCTCACGAGAGCAGGAGCGCCTTCATCGCGATGAGCTGGAGGCTCTGGTCGAACATCGCCTGAACCGCCCGATCGATCAAGGCAGGGTCGTCGACGGGTTGGTCGTGGTTGGAGATCGACAGTTCGCCGGACGCGACGCGGTCCTTGATCGACGCGACCACGCGGGCCTGACTCGTCGAGCCGTCAAGCAGGCGCAGCACGATTTGCTCGAAGGGCTCGAGTTCGACGGTGCGGCCCATCAGGTTCGTCACTCGGCCGCCCTGTTCGGATTGGAGCCGGGCGAGGGGGCTGACCTCGGGCGTCTCGCCCGGGTCAACGGTGAAGCTCGGCGGATGCGTGCTCAGCGAGATTAGATCGACGGCGAAACCGCGAAGCAGCGCGTCACAGAGGAATCGGCGCGCCTGCTCGGGCTCCGGCAAGTCGCCGTGGCGTGGTTTCAATCGCGACCAGGACCGGTCGAAGAGGGCTTCGAACGGCAACATCCGCGGCCGCGCCCGCGCCAGCTCAACCAGGGCCGTCTTGAGCAGCGGATGGTTGGACGTCATCGTGACGCTCTGGGCGTTCGCCCGAAACGTCTCGGGACCGTCGGAGAGGACGTCGGGGTCGGTCGCGTCGGGCGTGATCAACGAGCCGACGTACATGGACGCGACGGCCGACGAAACCGGCGCCGCGCTACGCTCGGCCCCTTCGTGACAGAGGTACGTCCGGCGAAAGGTGCGGTTGGTGACGAAGTCGACGTACTGCTCGCGCGCGACTTCATCCTTCCCCCATCGCTCGATCCGCTCGCGCGCCTCCTGGGGCAAGTGGTTGATCAAGCCGGGCGTCTTGGCCTCCGCAAGGAATGCCAGCCCCTTCGCCTTCGCGAACGCCATGAACTGGTGAAAATAGACAGGATTATTCGTTTCTTCAAGATGCTCATGATAGAGATACGTGTCGTCGACTCCGTCCAGGAAGTCTCCCTCCGCGCGGAGGATGGCGGCGTAGGCCGTCGATTGATCGGGGAGCGTCTCCACCAGGTCGGAGAGGAAGGCGCGCGCCTCCGGGACCGAATCGCGCGGTCCGACCGTGTTGCGGACGTGGAAGGCCATCAGGTCGCGAGCCAACCCCCGCGCGTGCCAGCCGGGGTAAGTGTTGTAGCTGACGTAGGCGATCCCCTCGGGCGCGAGGTTCTCGGCGAAGATCGCCAGGATCTTGTCGCGGATGTGCGCGGGGACCCAGGAGAAGACGCCGTGGCAGACGATGTAATCGAATCGACCCAGACGGTCGTCGACGTCGGCGATGCTCATGGCGCGGAGTTCGACGTTGCGCAGGCCGAGCTTGTCGACGACCGATCGTCCCAGGTCGATCTGACGCGCCGAGAGATCGACCCCGACGAACTGGGCGTCGGGGAGCTTGATCGCCATCGGGATCAGGTTGCCCCCCATCGCGCAGCCCAACTCCAGGACGCGGCAACGCTCCACCGGCGACGGCGAAAGCCCGTGCAAGGCCGCCACGGCGGCCATGTGGTCGGGATGCGTATAGAAGAAGCAATTGTCCGAATACGGGAGTTCGTCGTAGCTGCTTGAACCATCGTCGAGCATGATCAACCTCCTCGCCTGAGCGGACCGGTCCCGATCAACTCGCCCTTGCCGATCTTCGTCGCGCGCGAATCGCCGGAACGAGCAGACCAACCAGCCAGACCAGCACGAGCAGACCCAGGCCCGACCAGCCGAGCCAGCGCGCGCCGTTGGGCATGTCCGGCGTCGGGGCGCTGAGGCGAGGCAGGATGCTCAAGACCCAGATCGGCAAGGCCGACGCCGCGGCGGCGAGGCCCAGCAACAAGGCCGCGAGCTTGTAGCGACGGTCGAGGACGTCGGCCTCGACCGCCCAGGACGTGAGCGCCGCATCGGCGATCATCTTGCTGCGAGGGCCCCGCGCCAGCCCCGCTACGAACGCCTGATTTTCCGGCTCGGGGCCGACGGCCGCGAAGTAGCAGCCCCGAACCATGACGGACTGGGATCGAGCGTGCGTCGAGAACGCGGTTTCGACCAGGGTGCAAAGGGCGGGAAGGTCGCGGCGCATCTCGGCGTTCATCTCGACGATCTCGCTGTTGCCGTCGCTGGCGACGTAGTCCTGGACCATCAAGTTGAGCGACCAGCTCTGAAGCCATTGCGCGTACCATCGGAGTCCGCGCTCGGCGACGCCGTGATCGAAACTCCGGGCCGTCGGCGTCGAAAACCCGCAACGGCTGTTGCGGAGAGCGGCGGGCATCCGATTGGCGAATTCCTCGAAACCCGATCCCACTGCTTCCGAGCAGAACACGGCGATCACGGGGCACCGAACCTTCAGTTCGCTCTGGATGGTCTGGAGGTCGTTTCGCAAGGGACCGACCTGCTTGAGCGTTTCGGCCGCCGTCGCCTTCTCCCTCGGGAAGAGGACGGCGATCCCGCGCAGGGTCGGCTGCTCGGGGCTGAGGGCCGCGATCTTGCGGCAGAGGTTTTCGAGGCGCGCCGTCCCCTCGCCGTCCTGGCGGCCCCAGGCCGAGGCCCCCGCGCAGCTCAGGAAGAGGCCGTCCGCCGACGCGTAGGCGTGGATCGGCGCGTCGATCGCCGACGGCGCCTCGACGAACAGGTTCATGGCCGAGGCCCTCACCAGCTCGGCGGCCAGCGATTCGTCCGTGGACGCCAGCAGGAACAGGTTCTGGTTCGCGGCGTCGTAATGCGCCTGGCTGAGCCGGTTGAGGATTTCATCCCACGCCGACTCGAGGTCCGGGAACTTCGACGCCGAGGAGTCGTCCGAGGGGCTTTCGCCCCGACGGCTCCAGTACAGTACGTTGACCATGTGAGGGACCGTGTAGAGCACGATCAGGCCGAGGACGAGCAGCCAAGGACGCAGCCACCAGTAGAACTCGCCGGGAAGTTGCGGATCGAGGTTCAGGGCGTCGGGGTCGAACTTGATCAGCAGCAAGTAAAACAGCCCGATCGTGAGCAGGATCAGGATCCAGCGCACCGGGTGCTTGGACCACATGAAGACTCCGCCGGCGGTGATCGCGGCGACCACCCCGAACACGACCATCGTGACGTTGTTGGACAGGATCGACCTGAGCAGCTCCACGGTTCGCCCCGCTCGCTTCGAGAACGCCCTTCCGGATCAGCCGGTCGGATTGTAACTGTAATGCACCGCGGACAGGTAGGCGGCCAGAGTGAACAGCGCCGTGACCGCGAACAGGATGCTGACGGCGACCAGGAGCGACGGCCCCCTCAGGGGGCCGAACCCCGCGCCGGCGCCGTCCTCCTCGGGGAACGGTTTGGACGCGACCGAGCCCGCTTCGCCGACCCGGCTGTAGACGCGTTCGACCCATGCGGTCAGTTGGTCCTCGTCGTAGATCCGCTCGCCCCGGAAACCCAGCGTGACGCAAAGGAGATAGACTTCGAGAGCGTCCATGTCTCCGTGCGATTCGGCGTCGTCGGCGTGCTGGTAGAAGAGATAGGCGCGGCCGCGGCTGCCGAACGTGAACCATTCGAGGACGTGCTCCTCCGACCCCCAGCCGACGGAACGTCCCCATTCGGAGTTGGTCAGAACCTCGTCGATCCAGGCGACCAGGCCGAACCGGGCGCGGTCGAACGATCGCCCCGACTCCGGATTCGCGACGGCGCGACGGCCGGCCTCGTCGATCCAGCCGCGCGTCAGGTGCATGACCTCTTCGAGGGCCTTCGGCTCGTCCCCGCGCAGACGGTTGTGGAGGTCGATGACCCGGTGGAAAATCGGCGTCACCAGGTCGGCGAAGGCGTCTGTCATTGGCGCCGAGGTCCTTGCAATCAACGGGTTCAACGATTCTTGACGACGAATACGGCGAACTGGAGGTTGACCGAGTTCTGAGTGGTCGGGCTGGTCAGGGCGAGCATCTGCGCGCTCAGGAACTTGCCCCGTTCGAGCTTGAAGCGGAGGCCGAGCGTTCGCGTCCGAACGACGTCTTTCCAAAACTCGGGGTGGCGGACGATCTCGAAGTAGACGACGCCGCCGGGGAGGGCGGGGGGGATCCGATTGAGCGGCTTCATGCTCAGGCCGGCGTTGCCCGTCTTGAAGATGGTCTCAACCTGCTCGCCGCTGCCGAGCTCATCGTGTCGTCGCAGAGATCGGAAGAGCACAC
>CALCIC010001051.1 GCA_937907405.1 uncultured Isosphaeraceae bacterium
TTTGCGAGGTATCCCACGGGCCCCCCTTAGTTAGCCGACGTTGTCGAGCCGCCCCTCGACCCAGAGGAGCGACTCGGCCAGCTCGCGGCCGAAGAACGTGGCGATCCGGTCGCGGATTCCGGTCACGGCCGGCAGGTCGTGGACGATCTTCCCCGCCGACCGAAACGTCAGGTGGACCTCGGGGTGGGCCAGGGCGATCCTCGAGAACGTCTCGGCGACGTGCCCGGCCTCGGTGCCGTCCGACTTCAGGAACGTCCGCCGCACCGGGGTGTTGAAGAACAGGTTGCGGACCTCCATCACGGTTCCTGGGGGGCAGCCGCAACTCTTGATCGGGCCGGCGATTCCGGCTTCGATCTGAATCTCCGAGCCCTCGTCGGCGTCGGCCCGGCGGGTCTGACAACGGAGCTTGGAGATCTCGGCGATCGCCGCCAGCGCCTCGCCCCGGAACCCCAGGGTTCGGATCGTGTGCAGGTCGTCGACCTCGGCGAGCTTGCTGGTCGCGTGGGGCTGAAAGGCCAGGAGCAAGTCGTCGGCCGCCATCCCCTCGCCGTCGTCGGCGATTCGGATCAGGTCCTTACCCCCGCGCTCGACGCTGACCTCGATCCGCCGGGCCCTGGCGTCGATCGCGTTCTCCATCAACTCCTTCACCACCGACGCCGGCCTCTCGACGACCTCGCCCGCGGCGATCTGATTCACGACCGACGCCGACAGCTTTCGAATCACTCCCATGCCCGCGTCCTCCGCAAACGCCCCCACCCTTCTGATGATCCTCTATTCTACCTGCTGATCTTGCGTACAGAAAGCGGCGTTCTCGATTCCCCCAAGGCCGCCGCGGAAATTGGCTTCGATCGCGCCGAAATGCGTGGCGCGCCGAGCGTATTCAACACGGAGGCCGCCGCCCGGACATTGGGTTTGTTCGCGCCGATTCCGGGCCCACGAACACGTCGTCCGCGCCTGCCCCATGCTCCAACTATAAGCCCGAAGCGCAAGCGAGGGTAGAGTTTATGTGTCCAGCGAGGCCCGTTCGGGTCTCGATGAGCACCGATTCGGATTGGCTTTGATCGCGCGAAAACGCGTACCGCGCATGCCGCCGTCCCGTTGAATCCACCGCGCGGCGATTGGGTTCGTTTGCGCCGATTCCCGCCTCGGTCGCGACCATCAATCGGATTGCCAAAGACGAGCGAGTCGGGAGGACGAGACCGTCCCAATGTGAGTTTACCACCGGGCCCCGTGATTTGACGGAGGGAAATCGGAAAGCCGGTCCCGTCACGGAATTCTTCGAAATCCCAGCCCGACGGGCAAGCGAAGGGACCGGCTTGGAGGAGTTGTGACTTTTGTCGTATCCCATGGCGATCGTTCCCTCGCTTGCGCGTCGGGCTGGGATTTCGGCCTTCGAGATGTTGGATTTTTCATCCGCGCGACAATCATTGTGTGTATACAGCCTTGGGCGCGGTATGATTCCTGTGTCTGGTTGCCCTTTCAGCGCACCGCGTCGAGACGCTCATCAGCCATTTCAGGCGACTTAATCATGACGACGCCTCACGATGCTCCCGAGATCCAGGCGGACGACCTGCAGTTCGACGAGGCGGAATTCGTCGCCGAGAAACCGGCGGGGCCGAGTTGCGGCCTCTGCCGATCGCCGATCGCCGGGACTTACTACGCGGCGGCGGGGAGCCTTTACTGCGACGCGTGCCGGCACCGGATCGAGGCCGACGCGCGCGGGGGTTCGCGATTTGGCAGGGTCGTCAAGGCGGTCGTCCTGGGTTCGATCGCCGCGATCGTCGGCGGGTTGGTCTACTACGGGATCACGCATGCGACCGGCTGGAACATCGGGCTGGTGTCGGTCGTCGTCGGC
>CALCIC010001052.1 GCA_937907405.1 uncultured Isosphaeraceae bacterium
CGTCGCCCCGGATTCAGCCGGCGCGGCCGAAGCCGTCGGAAAGCCTGGGGGAGAAGGCCGAGCCGATCCCCCTGGCGGCGGCCACGATCCGACCCGCTCCGGCCGATCGATCGACGCCCGCCCTGGCCGACCTGATCGGCCCGGCCGGTCGACCGGCGATCACCGAGGTGCCGAGGATCTACCGGTCGCGACTGGACGCCCATCGATCGGCCCGCGCCGGCCGCGCCGGGGCGAGCGACGCCAGCGAGCAAGCCGTGGAGCGCGCTCTCGACTGGCTGGCCCGCCATCAAGACGCCGACGGACGATGGGACGCCGGCACGGCTCGCTACGAGGACGGCGCGGTCGTCAAGGGGGACGACGATTTCATGGTCCACTGCCCGGCCGGTGAAACCTGCTTCGGCGAATGCGCGTACTGGGAAGCCGACACCGGCCTTACCGGTCTCGCCCTCCTTACGTACCTGGGCGCCGGCTATACCCACAAGGACGGCAAGTACGCGACGACCGTCGCCAAGGGGCTCGATTTCCTGTTGGGTCGTCAGAAGCCCGACGGCGACCTCCGGGGCGTCAGCCGGACCGTCGGCATGTACTGCCACGCGATGGCGACCCTGGCCCTCTGCGAGGCGTACGCGCTGTCGCTCGACGACCGACTGCTCTCCGGCGCCGAGCGCGCCATCGGCTTCCTCGCCCGCTCCCGCGCCCGCGACGGGATGGCCTGGCGGTACGCGCCCGGAGCGTCGATGGGGGATACGAGCATCCTCGGCTGGGTCGTCATGGCGCTCAAGTCGGCCAAGGAGATCGGCGTCCCGATCGCCGATCAGGCGTCGCTTGAAAAGGGGGCGGCCCAGTGGCTCGACAAGGTGGCCAGCGGAGACGCCAAGGGGCTGGCTCGCTATCAGCCCTGGGACGACGTCACCCCGACGATGACCGCCGAGGCCTGGGTCTGCCGCCAGTTCCTCGGCATCGGCGGACCCGGCGCCGGCAGCGCGGAGGCCGCCGCGTATTTGCTCAAGCATGAATCGGACAAGGGCGATACCAACGTCTATTACTGGTACTACGCCACGATCGCCATGTACCAGCACGGCGGCCGTCCCTGGACCCAGTGGAACGACCGGCTCCGCGACCGCCTCGTCGGCCTCCAGCGCAAATCCGGCCACCCGGCGGGGAGCTGGGACCCCGACGACAGCGTCTACGGCGCGCGCGGAGGGCGGATCTACTGCACCACGCTCGCCGCGCTCACGCTCGAAGTGTATTACCGCTACTTGCGGCTCTACGACAAGCCGAGCCTCGAACACGACGACGCCGACGACGACTTCCCGGCCCTCGAACCGCCGACGGCCCGATCAGGCCGACCTTGACCTCGCTATTCGTGCCGCAACGCGTCGATCGGGTTGAGCAGCGCCGCCTTGATGGCCGGGACGAGGCCGAAGACGACGCCCGTGCACGTCGAGATGCCGAAGCCCAGCGCCACCGCCCACCACGGGATCACGACGTTGACCATCTGGGGGTGAAGGCTCGCCACGGCGCTGAGCGCGTATCCCAGGCCGATCCCCAGCATGCCTCCCAGCAGGCTGAGGAAGACGGCCTCGATCAAGAACTGCAAGAGGATGTCGCGACGACGCGCGCCGACCGCCTTGCGGAGGCCGATCTCGCGCGTCCGCTCGGTCACGCTGACCAGCATGACGTTCATGATCCCGATGCCGCCGACCAGCAGCGAGACCCCCACGATCCCCGCCAGGACCGCCGTCGCCACCAGGCTGAGGCGGTTGAAAGCCGCGAGGATCTCGTCCTGGGTCACGATGTTGAAATCGTTGGGCTGGTAGGCGTCGAGTCGATGGCGACGGCGGAGCAAATTGACAATCTGCGCCCGGGCCTCCGGGACCGCTTCCTCCGACGTCGCCTGGGCCGTCATGGCGATCTTCCGCAGGAGCGCGGGGTACATCTTGAGCGCCATGGTGTAGGGGATCAGGACCAGGTTGTCCTGGCTGTTGCCGAAGAAGCTCCCCTTTTCCTCCAGGACGCCGATGACGTCGAACCGCCGGCCCGCCAGCAAGATCGTCCGTCCGACCACCCCCTCGTCGAGATTCAGCTTGCGGAGGACCTCGCGGCCGAGGATGCAGACGTGATGACGTTCCTCGACGTCGACGATCGAGAACGAACGGCCGAAGTCGACCCGGAAGTTGCGGATCGCGTGGTACGGCGCCGACGCCCCCTCGATCGGCACGCGCAGCTCGTCGCGGCCGTACTGGATCAGGACGTCCGGCGGCTTGACCAGGGGCGAGATCCGCCGCAGCGCGGGGCAGCCGTCCTCGATCGCGGCGACGTCGCGCTCGTCGAGCGTGATCCGCCCCAGGCGCTTCCCCGCCTCGCCCCCGGGCCGCTCCGGCCAGACCCACATCGCGTTGGTCCCCAGCCCTTGCAAAAACTCCGAGACGTACCGCGTGAACCCCTGAACCACGCCGACCACCGTGATCGTCGACGTCACCGCGATCACGATCCCCAGCACCGTGAGCAGCGACCGAAACCGATGCGCCCACAACTGCTCGAAGGCGTTCCAGATGTTGGCCAGCGCAACTCTCAAGGTGAAAACGCCCCCGGAATCGTCGAACCTTGCGTCATTCGAACAGTCGACCGACCGTGACGGAGAATCCCGGAAGCACGTCGGGATAGGTCAATTCGTCGTCCCGGCCCAGACTGCGCGGCGGCCCTTCGCTGCCGTAGACGACGGCCGTCTGCTGGTCCGGGTCGAGCACGGTCACGAACAGCACCCCGGCGTTCAAGTATTCGGCGACCTTCGTCAGAACCTTCGGCCAAAGGTCGCTCGGCGATCTCACTTCGAAGACCAACTCTGGAGCTTGCGAGAGATAACCCTTTGGCAACGGCCCCTTCGGCACTCTCGCGTAGCTGTAAAAGGAGGCGTCAGCCCCGCGGACGGTGTCCGGGTTTCGCTCGGTGACGACCCCTGAGTCGTTCGTCAGCACGTGGCCGGCGTCGTGATGCTCGACGAAGTTGCAGAGCAACCAGGTGATCCTGGCGCAAATCCTCCCGTGCCTCGAACCGGGGACCGGCGACATGACGATTCTGCCCCTTACAAGCTCTTCGGGCCGTCCGAGATCGGGCCGATTTCCGAATTCCTCGGCCGTGATCAGAGTCTGTTCAACTATTGCCATAATCGAGCTCCCCGTGCGACGTTCCATCATTCGAACAGCCGACCGACCGTCACGGCGAAACCCGGAAGCACGTCGGGATACGTCAATTCGTCGTCCCGCCCCAGAGTGCGCGGCGGCCCTTCTCCGCCGTAGACGACGGCGACTTCGGCGTCGGGATCGAGCACGGTCACGAAGAGCACCCCGGCGTTCAAGTATTCGGCGACCTTCGCAAGAATCTTCGGCCAGCGGTCGCTCGGCGATTTCACCTCGAAAACCAGCTCCGGGATTTCCGGGCCGTAGCTCGTGGATCGAGAACCCTGGGGAAGCCTCGCATAGCTGTAATAAGCGACGTCGGCGCCGCGCACGGTGTCGGGATCGCGACCGACGACGATCCCCGCATCGTTGCCGTAAACTCGTCCGAGTCTGTGATCCTCAAGGTAGAGTCTTAAATGGAACCCCACCTCGATGCACGTGAATCCATGTCCTCGGTTGGGAGGTGGTGACAAGACGATCCTTCCCCTTACGAGTTCTTCTCGTGACCCGCCGTCGGGGCGGTTTCCGAATTCCTCGGCGGTGATCAAGGTCTGTTCAACGGTCGCCATGATTGAAATCTCCCGTGACGTGACGTCGTCGTTCATTGTCCCAGAAGGCCGCCGGGGCGTCCATCGAACGTCCAGGGAGGTTCGTCATGCGTTCTCCTCGTCGGATTCGACTCGGCCGTCGCGGAGGCGGACGACGCGGCGGCAGCGCGCGGCGACGTCGGGCTCGTGGGTGACGATCACGATCGTCTGTCCGTCGCGATGGAGATCGGCGAACAGCCCGAGGATCTCGTCGCCGGTCTGGGTGTCGAGGTTGCCGGTCGGCTCGTCGGCCAGGAGCAAGGCCGGGCGCTGGACCAGCGCCCGGGCGATCGCCACCCGCTGCCGCTGGCCGCCCGACATCTGGTTGGGACGGTGGCCCATCCGATCGGCCAGGCCCACCCGCGCGAGCGATTCGGTCGCCCGCCGCCTGCGCTCGAAGGCCGAGGCGCCCGAGTAGATCAACGGCAGCTCCACGTTTCGCAACGCCGATTGCCGCGCCAGCAGCTCGAAGGTCTGGAACACGAAGCCGATCCCCCGGCCGCGCACCCGGGCCAGCTCCGACTGCGACAGCCGCGCCACGTCGCGGCCGTTCAGGCAGTAGCGCCCGGAGGTGGGCACGTCGAGGCAGCCGATGATGTTCATCAGCGTCGATTTGCCCGAGCCCGAGGGGCCCATGATCGCCGCCAGCTCGTTCGATCGGATCGTCAGATCGACCCCGCGCAGGGCGTGGACCGTCTCCTCCCCCATCGGGTAGACCTTGGTGATCCCTTCCAGGAGGATCACCGGCGCGGAACCGTCGGCGGCGCTCCTCCTGGTCGGCTCGTCCGAAGCCTCGCGAGCAAGCATGAGTATTCCTTGAAGGAGCCGGATTCTCCGGTCATTTCGGCTGGTCGAGTTCCGCCGCGGTCGCGACGGGGACGACCAGGTCGCCGTCCTTGAGCACGTCGAGAGCGTGAAACGGCCCGACGATCACGCGCTCGTCGGGCTCGACCCCTGATCGCACCTCGACGCGCCGCTCGTCGCTCAGGCCGACTTCGATCGGCCGCGCCCGCGCGTGGCCTCCCTCGACGACGAACATCACCTTGAGGTAGCGGACCTCCGCGTCACGCGCCTTCTCGCCCGGCGACCGGACGGAGCGCTCGGCCCAATCACGGAACAACGGCGTGTCGGGCAGGTCCTTGCGGCGGCGATGGACCACGGCCTGGGCGGGCGCCGAGACCGCGTCGTCGGAGCGACGGACTTCGACCTCCACCGTCACGCTCATCCCCGGCCGGAGCGATGCGACGGAGGGATCGCCGTCCCCCATCGACGCGGGCGCGAGATTCACGAGCGTCTCGAAGCTGACGACCTCGTCCTTCTTGATCTTGCCCTGCGGGGCGACTCGATCGACGTCGCCGGCGATCGGGTGGAGTTGATCGGCCTGGGGGAAGATCCGGGCGGGCTGACCCGGGCGGACGAGGAGGACGTCGGTCTCGTCGACGTCGGCCCGGACCCGCATCCGGGTCATGTCGCAGACCTTCATCAAGACCGAGCCGGGCAGGTTGGTCGTGCCGGCGATCACGATCTCGCCGATCTCGACGTCGCGATTCGACACGACGCCGTCGATCGGCGCCCGGATCGTGGTCCGCTCCACTTCCTCCTCGCTCGATCGCCGCATGGCTTCCGACTCGGTCAGCTCATTGCGGCTCATCGCCAGCGCGGCCTCGGCCTTGGCCAGCGCGGTGTAGGAGTCCGCTAGCTCGGTCGGGGTCGAGAAACCTCGGCCGGCCAGCTTGGACGAAAGGCCGGCGTCGCGCTTCGCCTTGACGAGGTCCGACTCCGACTGGTCGATGGCGGAAGTCAATCGCGAGATCCGCGCCCGCACGGAATCAAGGCGGGCCTGCGCGTCGGTCTTGTCGATCTGGACGAGCACGTCCCCCTTCTTGACCGCGTCCCCCTCCTTGAAGCCGACGGCGACGACCCGGCCGATGATCTGGCTGGCGATCTCGGCCTCCTCGACCGACTCGACCTTGCCCGACGCGGTGATCGTCTGGACGATCGTCCCATTCGACAACGGCTCTGCCAGGACCTTCGGCGCGGGCTCATGGATGAGCTGCCAGTTGAGATCGATCCGCCCCGGCTCGCGGGAGAGGTTCATGCCGACGACCGCGACGACGACGGCTCCGAGCAATACGACCGTCACAGCGCCGCGCATCATGATCGCGTTCCGCCTTCCATCAGCCCGCGGCGAGAGAGAGCCGCATCGCCGATCCCAGGACGAGCCCGACGGCCGTCCGCACGCCGATCTCGAAACAACCCAGCGTCGAACACAGGAACACCGCCGCGACCAGGTTCGCATCCCCGCGCCGCCAGCCCGAGAGGGCGAGGCTCCCCCAGCCCGCCAGCGCGAAGACGTCGCATTCGCGGAGCAGGACCCAGGTCGCCGCCGGGTACGTCCCTGGCGGCAGGAGCAAGCCCAGCGAGGTGTCCAGATCGTCCTCGCCGCGCCTCAGCCAGAACAGAAGCCCCACCCGAACGGCCAGGCCGAGAACCCAGTATCCTTGAATCCAGGCTGAATCCGAGAGCGCCCGCTCGAACTGGAGCCGCCTCCCCGTCATCGCGGCGATCGCCGAGAACCCGATCGCCACGATGACCGCTCTCGCCGCCAGCATGCATGGGGTGATCAGGAAGTCGCCGAACGCGTGCAGGACGGACCAGAACGGCCGCGCGTCGCGTTGGGTTCGGATCGCCTTGCGGACGAGGTCGTCGCTGGTCTCGCCCCGACCCGCGGCCTCGATCTTCTCGACCCCGCGTTCGACGGCGGCGGCGATCAGGACGGGACGAAAGCCGGCGATCCACCGCGCGCCGTTCAGCGCCACGATCAAGGACATCCAAACGCAGAGAACCGCGACGAACCGCGGTTCGGTCGTCCTACCCCCCACAATCGCATCAGTGCCCAAGGCGAGATCCATGAAGCTCCAGGTTCAAGAGACCAGACTCCGGCAAGGCGATCGTATCTGATACTCTCCTCCCGGCGGCCGTGTTTCACAACGCCAAGGGATGAGGCGGCCGCCCCCCCCTCGAACGCGAAACGGAGCCCGCCTTCCACGGCCCTGTCAGCCGAAGGGATGCGCGCTCCGATTCATTCGTCGCCGTGCTTCGCGAGCGATCGCGTCGGCTTACTTCTCGGCCAGGGCCTTTTCGACCGCGGCGAGGAACTCGGGGGAGTCGGGCTTCACCTTGGGGTGGAAGCGCGCGACGACCTCCCCCTTGCGATTCACGAGGAACTTGGCGAAATTCCAGTCGATCTCGCCCCCCCGTCCCGGGTTGGTCGACTCGCTGGTGAGGAACTGGTAAAGCGGGTGGATGCCCTCGCCCTTGACGACGATCTTCGAGAACAGCGGGAACGTCACGTTGTACTTCGTGCTGCAGAACGTCTTGATCTCGGAGTTGCTGCCGGGCTCTTGCTGGCCGAACTCGTTGGCCGGGAAGGCGAGGATCTCGAAACCTTGATCCTTGTATTTCTGGTAGTCCGCCTCAAGACTCTTGTATTGCGGGGTCAGGCCGCACTGGCTGGCGGTGTTGACGATCAGGACGACCTTGCCCCGATACTTCGACAGTTCGACGTCCTTGCCGTCGATGTCCTTGACGTGGAAGTCGAGAACGGACGAGGGCTTCTTGTCGGCGTCCCCCGCGAACGCGGTCGTCGCCTGAACGGCCAGAACGACGCCGGCGGCCAGGGCGAAAGAGCCAAGAGTCAGAATGCGGTCGAGCACGGTGGGAGTCCTCTGAGGCGAGTCGGGCGGGTTAGGGCGGACCAACACGAAGGCGACGGACCGGAAAAGCCACGGTGGTTCCGCTTTACAGCGAGCCGCCGCGGCAGTTCAATCGTCTTGATTCATCTTGAGGCGGCGGAGCGGGAATTTCAAGAGAAGTCGATCACAAGTTGAATACTTCGGCGGTCGCCAGGCGGCTCGCTCCATGCGATCCTCCGGGATCGAGAGGGGGGGGCCGAGACGGTTTTGGAAGAGGCGAGGGACGAGTTCTCATGAGCGAGATGTTCACACCGAGCGCGCAGCGGGCCATGGACCGGGCCGAGGCTCACGCGCGGCGACGGAACGCGGCGGCCGTCGAGCCCCAGGATCTTCTGATCGCACTGGTCGACGAGCCCGAGTGCCGCGCCGCCGAACTGGTCGCCGAGTTCGGCGCGTCTCCAGACGTGGTGCGACGGGCCCTCGGGGCGAATCCAGGCCGGGACGACTTCGACGGCGATCAACCTACCATTCCCCAGTCGCGGACCCTTCGGGCCGTCGTCGGCGAGGCGATGGTCCAGGCCCGCGCCGTCCGATCGGGGATGATCGGCACCGAGCACCTGCTGGGCGGACTGACGACCGAGGCGACCACCACCCTCGAACCCGTCCGGAAAGCCGGCCTCGACGTCGAAATGCTCCGCGAACGCCTGACGCGGCCGATCGTCGAGACGGCCGTGCCGATCCCGCCGCTCGACGTCGCGCCGCTGGACCTTGTGGATCCGACCCGCGCCGTCGACCTGGGCCGAATCCTCGACGCCTCCGCCAACCGCGCCCGCGAGGGGCTGCGGGTCGTCGAGGATTTCGTGCGGTTCGCGCTCGACGACCCCGGGCTCACCCGCCGGCTCAAGGAGGCGCGGCACCGCCTGGCCGAGACCCTGCGCGGGTTCGACGCCGACCTCTTGATCGGCTCGCGCGACACCCCGGACGACGTCGGCGCCCACATCATGACCCGCGCCGAGCAGATCCGCGAGAACCCCCGCGCGGTGCTCGTCGCCAACTTCAAGCGGACGGCCGAGGCCCTGCGGTCGTTGGAAGAGTACGGCAAGCTCGTCGACGTCTGGCTCGCCGGCCGGTTCGAAGTCCTCCGCTACGACGTCTACACGCTCGAAAAACTCGTTCTGACGGCCGTTCATTCCTACCGCGCCCTGGGCGACGCCCGGTTCATGGTCCTGGTCGGCGGCCTGCCGACGCTCGGCGACCTGACATGGATCGTCGGCGAGGCGCTCGCCGGCGGCGCCGACGTGATCCAGCTTCGCGAGAAGAACCTGCCCGACCGCGCCCTGCTGACCCGCGCCCGCGAGGTCCGCATCCTTACGGCCCAGGCCAGGGCGCGGTTCATCCTGAATGATCGGCCCGACCTGGCTCGATTGGCCGGCGCCGACGGCGTCCACCTGGGACAGCACGACGTCACGGTACGCGACGCAAGGCGGATCACGGGCCCGAACCTGCTGATCGGCGTCTCGACCCACGAGCGAGCGCAGGTCGACGCCGCGGCCCTCGCCGGCGCGGGCTATCTCGGCGTCGGCCCGGTCTTCCCCAGCGCGACGAAGGAGTTTTCCGAGCCCGAACTGGCCGGCCTGGCCTTCGTCGAGACCGTCGCCGAGACCACCCGGCTGCCGTGGTTCGCCATCGGCGGGATCACCGAGCGGAACGTCGAGCGCGTCATCGAAGCCGGTGCGTCGCGCGTGGCCGTCAGCGCCGCGGTCGTGAAGGCCGATCGCCCTCGGGTCGCCGCCGCGCGGATCAGGGCGATCCTCGACGGCCGCGCGTTCGACGACGAGGACGAGCCGTCGGGAGAGTGACGCTCCACGGCGCTCGCGATGCGGTCGACGATCTCTTATCAGTCGACATTTTCAGGGTCGGATGGAATCTGCTCGCCGCATTCGCCGCAACGTCCCGTTTCGATGACGCCTCTGTATTTTGGAGTCGGTCCACGATATGCGCCGCTGGTGTCCTGGCCGAATCAGTCCCCACAACGCGGGCATCGAAGCAACCTCGCGAATCTGGTTTGGTGTCTTCGTATCGCGACATAAGGAAATAAGAAAATATAGCCAAGTGCGGCGACGAATGACGGCAGCCTGAAGCTGGCCTCGGGATCAAGCCGGCGCATCAAGGATGCATAGAGGATAAGCGGTCCGAGATAAAGGACGTAAGGCGGAAGCCGACGCCAGGCGAAGGCGTCATCCTCGAAGTCCTTCCAGTAGGCGGTGAAGGCCTCGCGGTTCGGCCGATGTGTGGCTGTCATTGGCAGTCTCACCCCGCGCCAGCAATTTCGAAGCGCTTCTGGACGCCGTTAGGCGTTCGGCAGGAAATATCGTACCTGTCTCTCCTTGCTGCCTGACGACCCG
>CALCIC010001053.1 GCA_937907405.1 uncultured Isosphaeraceae bacterium
AGGGTGAGGACGATGAGTTCGAAGCAAAGCACGCCGCGCCGCCGGGAGAGGAGGCGGCGCGGCGGCGGCGGCGTCAGGCCGCTCGGGCGCCCTTCCGCCGCCGAGAGGCGACCAGGCCGGCGCAACCCATGCCCAGGCCGGCGAGCGCCCACGAGGAGGGCTCGGGGACTGCGGCGGGCTGGTTGCCCACGACGAAGTGGAACACCGAGGAAGTCTCAACCGCCCCCCCGCCGACTAATGCGCCCGACGCTGTGAAGATCAGGTCGTAGACGCCGGCCGCGGTGAAGCCGAGGTTGTAGTGATCGTGGCCGCCGGCGAAGACGTTGACGAAGTCGGAGCTCGACAGACCGTCGGCGGTATTCATGTCGGGAGAGCCCCAACTCCCGCCCGAATACAGGACGAACTGCCCGCCGGAGGAGCTGGAGAATCCCGTCAAGGCGTACCTGACGGTGTCGTTCGTGAAGACGCCCCCCGCGATTTCCTCGGCGCCGAAGCCGAGGAAGGGCCGGGACCCAGCCCCCTGGCTCGTCTGGAGGAGCAGGTAGAGAGGGTTGCCTGCGAACGGCGACGGCAGCCGCGAGTCGCCCGTGGTCAGGACGGACTCGGGGACGATGACCGAGATCGTCGAGGGATCGGCCGAGGCGCCCGCCCCGCCGACCTGCGAGCCGTTGACGACCGCGGTGCTGGAGAGTTCGTAGAAGAAGCTCAGCCCGTTCGTCGTGTCGTAATCGACCGCGACGTCGGCGTGTCCGGCCGAGTATTTGTCGATGAAACCCGCCCGCGCCGAGAGAGCGGGCAGCGCAGCCAGGGCGACGCCGATAACCAGGTTCTTCAATGCTCGTGACATCATAATGGCGTTCCTCAACTCCTAGGAGTAGACAATCTCGTGCTACTCAACTTCGCGACGGCGACGGACGGCCGCCGTCGGAATTCACGCGAGGCTCGGCGGGCCCACTCGGGCCGCTCCTTGCTACAGAGCCACGCGTTCCACGCTGGCGAACCAGCCTTGGTCGGTTATCAGTTCCCGCACCTGAAGCTCGGCGCCATCCGAAGCCTTCCAGTGTGTGAACCGGCATCGGGGCGGGTCGGGCTTCCCCACCGACGTCGAGGGGAGCCGCGATCGGAAGATCGACTCGATCGCAGTGGCAGGCATGTCATGCGTCTCCGGTTTCTCGCGACCTCGGGACGCCTGCGGAGTTCGCATCCACGTCCCTTCCGGCCGTCGGACGAGCCAGAGTTGATAGGCGCCGTCGCTCCGCGTTTCATCCAGACAGAGGATCGTGTCCTCGGCGATCAGTTCCGCGACCTCGGCGGGCAGCCGTCGACGCGCCTCGGCCCCGGACAACTCCAGGCTCTCGCCGCCGCCGTTCCCGCAACCCGCCGCGAAAGCCAGTATCAGGGGCGCCAGGCTCCACGCCCATCGAAGGTCACATCGCATCGGAACCGACCACCTCTCCGCCGTCGCGAGTCGCGATCGACCACCAGACCGGCAACGCGATCCTGTCCTTCAGGAAACGGACGGAACCGTCGCCGAAGAGGACGTTCAGGCCGCCCTGGTGGGCGCTGCCCGGCGTCACCAGGATGTTGCCGTCCGATTCGCCACCGTAGATATGACAGTTCCGCCCGTTGATCGGCATGACCGCCATGAACGTCCCGCCCGCGTGTCCCCATCCCGAGATCCAGGCCCGCCCGGCGAAGACCGTCCAGGCCGGATCCGGAAAGCTGACCGTCCCGCAGTAGCGCTGCCAGGCGGGGAGAGTCCGTGAAGAGCCCGAGCCTCCCGCGCAATAGGAGCGGGTCGTCTCCGGCTCGGATAGCATCGCCTCGACGTCGTTCGGGTCGGTGGCCCTGGGTATGCGCCGCTCGGCCGCGGCGACGGTCTGGCTGAGCCCGTCGGTCACCATGGCCGCCGAGATCGGGCCGACGTGCCAGCTCGCACGCCCGACCGGGTCCGCCAGGCCGACGAAGCCGTTATGCCGACCGATCCGCTCGCCGGCGGCCGGCCCGGACGTGTCCGGGGTCCAGCCGGCGTTGCCCGAATAACTCTGCGGGGCGGGACGCGAGGCCCCCATCGTGACGGGGATCTGATACGACTCGGACGGGCACAAGTAGCCCCCCACGACGGTCCGCGCCGCGGTGCCGTTGGGGTGGGCGGCTCCAATGGTGGCCGCGTAGAGGAGCACGTCCGGGTCGGAGCATTGGTCGGCGTTGCCGACCGCGAAGTTGACCGCGTTGTAGAGCGGTTGCTGGTCGATGTTCGGGAGGATCGTCGCGTGCCAACTGAAGAGGCCGTTCTGGCAGGCGCCGTTCGGGGCCGCGAGGGCGGACGTCGTGCTCATCGGGAACACCCCGTTCACATCGGCGTAATTGTGCATGGCCAGGCCGATCTGCTTCATGTTGTTGGTGCATTGGGCTCGTCGCGCGGCCTCTCTCGCCGCCTGGACGGCGGGCAGCAGCAGCGCGATCAAGACCGCGACGACTGCGATGACGACCAGCAATTCGATCAGCGTGAAACCGCGACGGCCGGCGCGCATCGGAGGCATGGCGCAACACTCCTGGTAAATGGGCGGGGAGGGAAATCATCGCGCTCAGGGCGCTTCGTGGACGTCCGGAGAAAGATAAGTCGTCAGGGCCTCCCGGGCCCGCGACAGGCGGGACCGGACGGTGCCGACGGGCACGCCGAGGCGTTTCGAGATCTCGTCGTAAGTCAGGCCTTCGATCAGATGGAGCGTCAGCGCCTCGCGATGTCCGCTCTTCAACTTCCGCAGCGCCGCCCTCACCTCGAGCCGGACCTCCTCGACGGCGACCGACCGGGACGGCTGCGACTCGTCGTCGACCTCGCGACGGATCAGGCAGGCCCGTCGCTCGTGCCTGGCCCGCCTGCGGATCGTCCTGCCCAGGTGCAGGCTCCTGAAGACGACCGCGCGGATCAACCACGCCTTTGGGTTCGGAGGGATTTCGCCGCTCCCCCACAAGCTCAGGAGTGCTTCCTGGACTGCCTCCCAGGCCAGATGCTCGCAGCCGAGCTGATTCCGCGCGACCTTCAGGATCTCCGGAAGGTAAGGGCGCACCAGGTCTGCGAAGTCGTCTTCGGAAGGAGGCAGGGCGGCGCCGTCAGGTTGCCCACTCATGGAAGGAAGCCGCTCCCGTGGCCTCCTCCTCTCCGCCGGCGACGAGAATGAACAAGGAGTTCCACTGTGTATTCCTGCGCATGCCGGCGGCGAGGCCGATCTCATCCATCCCTCCCCAGAGCGCCTGCACGAGCCTGCGCCGAAGGCGCGCGGGACGCGACGTACCGCCCCGGCTCGGCCGGCGGCCGACGAATCGGCGCATCCGAACCGAGCCCGCCTGATAGAGTCAGCGGTGGTAAGCGGGCAGGGCCCGCGCTAAACCCCGGAGCGGGGCGGAGCGCGTGGGTTGATTCGAGAGGAGATCGGCTCGTCGGCGCGGGCCGGATCGGTCGTCCGGTAGTCGTCGACTGCTAGGAAGTGAAAAGTCGCTGGGGCGGTCGGGGACGCGTGGAAGGCTTGCGAGAGGAAATGGCAGACGGGGCAGTCCGAGTCCGATTGCGCGTCCGGCGCAGGCGGGTCTTCGGTTCCGCACGCCGACCGATCGATGCTCACGAGGTGTTCGACGAAGTTGCCGAGCGCGTGATGGCCGGGCCCGCACAGCGACAGCGCCGCGTGCCAGGCGAAGAACAAGGCCGTCAGGGCTTTTCGACTTCGCGTGAACAACAGGCGACCCAATCACAAGAGAAGCCGGGGCGCCGACCTCGGGACGGCCGGAGCCCCCATTGCCGCATGCTCAAGGTCAAGCATGCGCGAGCGCTCATCCACAGAATGCCAGAATACCGCTTCTATAACAAAAGTGCCGGCGGAATGTCTCGCGTTCCATTAGAACCCGCGAATACCCCGCCGGCCGCCGACTCCTCCAAGCCCGACTCTTCCGCCGCGCGGCGTCGATGCGGCCATGGCCTTTCGATTTCATCGCCGTCGTTTCAGGAACCCGATCGCGGCGACGCCCACGACAAGGGCCGCGCCGACGCCGACCGCCGCCGCGGGGCGGGCGAAGTCCGGCGTCGGGAGGACGCCCGTCGGCGTCGGCCGGCCCTGGGCGTCGGTCGTCTCAATCTTCCGGAGCGCCAACCCCTCGACTTTGCTGAAGTCGTTCCGGGCGGCCCCCCCCTCGCGGACTTCGTCGATCGCCGCGAGGTAGGCGTCGCCCGCTGGGCCGACGACGTTCTTGCGGATGGCCTCGCGGAGCTTGGCGTTGTCGCACACGAACCCGGAGCAGCCGGGTTTGTACCGATCGACGAGGTCGACGTGGAGCGCCGAGATCGCCCGCAGTTGCTCGGGCGTCGCCTCCCACAGCCCCTTGCGGGCCGTCTCCGCCATCACGGCCGTCATCTCCTGCAGCGCGTACGGGTTCTCGGCGGCGAAGGTCTCGCGAATCCCCAGGCCCTCGCGATCTTCGACGTACACGGCGTAAAGCTCGTCCCAGAGCGCGTCGTCGACGAGCTCGGGCTTGAGCGCGTTCCAGGCGAAGGTGTTGCGGAAGGTCTCCGCGAACACCGCGGCCGACGAGGCGCCGCCGGCCTGGAGGTCGCGGATGTACTTGGGGTTCAGCAGCGTGCTGCGGGCCTCGACCCAGACGGCCTCCCGGGCGGCCTGCATCTTCGGGTTGTGCTTGTTGCGGACGTCCGCGAAATAGGCGGCGGGCTCCGCGCCGGTCACCTTGCGGATCGCGTTGTTCAGCCCGCCCATGAACTCGTAGACGTGGTCGAGCGACAGGACCCCGCTCACGTTCGACGACCGGCTGTGGACGATCGTGTCGGTGTTCTGGAGGGCCCCCTCGAAGACGCCGGGATTGTAGGCCGCCCAGTGCTCGCCGGTGTAGACGGCGCCCATGTTCTTGAGATACTGATCGGCCACCTCGTCGGCGTTTTCCCAGCGGTCGCCCGCTTCGACCATCCCCATAATGCCGGTGCCGTAGGCGCCGTTGACGCCGCCGAAGACGCGGGCCGTGGCGAAGGTCTTGGCCTCGGCGGGGGACAGCCCGCGCTCCTTCATCAGCGACTCGGCGGCGATGGTCCCC
This sequence comes from uncultured Isosphaeraceae bacterium, assembly GCA_937907405.1. Taxonomy (GTDB): domain Bacteria; phylum Planctomycetota; class Planctomycetia; order Isosphaerales; family Isosphaeraceae; genus Paludisphaera. Next base: position 5,095 of record CALCIC010001053.1, read on the forward strand.
TCGCGGACGTGGTTCTCGAAATCGGCGGGGTCGTCGGCCGCGGCCGCGAGTTTCACGGCGCGGTCGATCAGGGCGAGCCGGCTGGCGGCGACGTCGCGGAGCTGGCCCGACGTCTGGACGACCACGTCCACACGCGGGCGCCCCAGCTCGGCGGCCGGGATCAGGCGGACGTCGTGGACCTCGCCGCGGGCGTTGCGGACCGGCTCGACGCCCAGCAGGTGGAAGACGATGGCGAGGTCCACGCCCTGGGTGTTGATGAACTCGCCGCCCCACATGCTCAGGGCCACCTTCTTCGGGAACCGGCCCGTCTCGCTCTGCCTGGCCTGGATCGTCTCCTCCGCCAATCGCTTGCCGACCCGCCAGGCCTCGGCCGAAGGGGCCTTCTCGGCGTCGATCGAGGTCAGGTTGCGGCCTGTCGGCACTGCGTTCGGATTGGTGATCGCATCACCTCCCGAGGAAGGGGCGACGTAGCGCCCGTCCAGCACGGCGACCAGCGCGTCCAGCTCGGCCGACGTCGAGGACGCGAGGGCGTCTCGGTTCCTGGTCGCGGTCGTCAGGGCGTCGCGAAGGGTCTTCACCGCCGAGACGTATTCGCGCTCCGCATCTTCGCCCGAGAGGCGAGGACGGCCGGGAATCGCCGTCGCGTCGTACGCTTCCACCCGAGCCAGGTCGGCGGCGTCGAGAAACGAGTCGGGCGTCGCTTCGCCGGCGAGCAGGGCGTCGAGCGTCTCGAACGCGGGCTTGTGGTAATGTTCATCGAAGAACGCTTTGTCCTCGATCTGCTCCCGCTTCACGAGCTTGCGGGCGACGTCGAGGCGGGCGCGGGCCTGGGCCACGCCGTCGACGCCCATGAGCCGGGCCGTCTCGGCCACGCGGTCCGGGGGGTACGGCACACCCAGGGTGTACAGCCCGCGCGTGATCTTCTCCAGGCCGACGGTCATGAGGTAGTCGTGGACGCGCTCGATCTGGTCCTCGTCGAAGGGCTTCGAGCTTTCCGGGAGGTCAAGGTCCTTGTCGATCTTCTGCTCGCGGACGATCCGCGTGACGGTGGCGACGAGCTCGGCCTTGAGCGTCTCGTCGGACGTGGACTGCCACGACCCGATGGCCGTCTGCAACTCCTTGAGCGGCCCGTAGAGGTCCGACTCGGCGAACGGCGGCGTGAGGTGGGAGACCAGCGTGGCGTAGCTCCGCCGCTTGGCGATCACGGCCTCGCCGATGTTGTTGATGATGTAGAGGTAGGCGTGCGGCAGGTCGCCCACCAGGGCGTCGGGCCAGTCCATGCCGGAGAGCGCGTTCTGCTTCCAGGGGGCGAATTCCAGGCTGCCGTGGGTGCCGAAGTGCAAGAGCGCGTCAGCCTTGAAGCCGTAGCGGGCCCAGAGGTAGGTCGCCAGGTACGGATGCGGCGGGGCGACCTTCGCGCCGTGGATCAGCTTCGACGAATCGTCGCCCATCGCCGGGAGGAGCTGCGGGAGGAGGACCACGTTGCCGAACCGGACGCGCGGCAGGGCCAGGATCCGGCTGCCGTCATGCTCGAACGTCAGGAACTTCCCCGGCGCGGGGCCGTACCGGTCCTCGACGGACTTGTAGGCTTCCGCGGCGATTCCACGTCGGGCCCACTCGCGATAGTCCGACGTCTTGATGATCTCGGGATCGCCCTCCTTGAGGAAGGCTTCGAAGGCGCCTTCGGCGTAGGCCCCGAGCACCGGGCCCTGGCGCTGGATGCGGGCCTGGAACTCCTCGACGGAATCGGGAAGGTTCCCGAGGGCGTAACCCTCGGCCTTGAGTCGCTTCAGCAGGTTCAGAAGCGAGGGCGCGACCTCCAGCGCCGCGGCGGCCATGGCGTTCTGGCCGGGGCCCTTGTAGTAGACGATCGCCAGCTTCTTCTCGGCGTTGGACTTCGACCGGAGAGCCAGCCTCTTCTCGACGCGCGAGGCGAACGTTTCGACCCGATCGGGGATCGCGCCGGGGACGTTCAGCCCGCGCTCGTCGGGGAAGAGGGCCCCGACTGCGAAGGGCTCGGCGCCGCCGTCCAGTTCCGGCATGACCACGTTCTGACTCAGGAGCCCCCCCTCCATCCCCTTCTGCGAGCCGAGCCACGAGTCGTATTCCTCCTGCACCGTCAGCGGGCAGAGGAGCGGCACGCCGCTCTCCCTGAGGTACGCGATCGCCTCGTCGACCTTCCCCGGCGCGAGCCGCCCGTGCGGGACGTAGACCACGAGGTCGGGCCCGATCTCGCGGACGAAGTCGAGCCGCTTGAGGAAGCCGGCGATCGGGTAGACGTTGAGCCCGCGCTTCTCCAGCGCGTCCACCAGGGCCCCCATCGAGCCGAGGTTCGGGTTGCGCGGGCCGAAGATGGAGGTGAGCAGCGCCACCTTCGGCCGGCCCGGTCGGAATCGGCCATTCGACTCGTAGAACGCCTGGTAATCGTCGACCGTCCCGAAGAAGCGGCCGCCCAGGTGGAAGAGCGCGTCCGACGGGATCACTTCGGGCTCGTCCGGTTCGGGGGCGAAGACGGCCTTGCCGTCGAGATTCCTCCGGGCGTAGCGGAACAGCGACGCCAGGTTCTTGCGGCCGCCGTTCTCGAAGTAGGCGGAGACCCGCTTGAGGTCGTCGCCGGCGAGGTCGGTCATGTCGCTGGCCGCGTTCGTCGCGCCGTGGACGTAGACGCGGGCGCCCGCGGCGATCGCCCGCCGTACCGTCGCCTGCTGGTGTTCGTCAATCGGAAGAGCACACGTCTGAACTCCAGTCACCTTGTAA
>CALCIC010001054.1 GCA_937907405.1 uncultured Isosphaeraceae bacterium
CGGGCCGCCGCCGGAGATCAGGGGGACGGCCTCGGCCCAGGCGAGCGCCGCGCGCTCGCGGTCGGTGAACTGGGGCGATTCGCGCCAGGCGTTGAGCAGGGAGATCCGCTGCTCGGTCTCGCCGGCGGCGCGGGCGTCCTTCGTGTGCATGTCGAGGCAGAAGGCGCAGCCGTTGATCTGCGAGACCCGGATCTTCACCAACTCCAACAGGCTCGACTCCAATCCGCACTTGCGGAGGTAACCCTCCAGCGCGTACATGGCCTTGATCGGCTCGGGCGCCGCACTCTGGTAATTCACGCGTTGTTGCATGATCGTGCTCCTAAACTTGAGGTTCGTCGGCCGGATCGTTGATGGAGTCCGGCCCGGGGAAAGGCCACCGTTCCAGCTTGTCGGGGTTGAGGACGACGTAGAGCGTCCCGACTCGCCCCTGGAATTCGTCGAACGTGAAGACCTCGACGACGCGTCCCCCGATCGAGACGACGACCCCCGGCCGGCCGTTCACGCGGGTCCGCGCGACGTCGAAGTGATGAGCCGCGGCCTTGGGGAAGACCACGGAGAACAGCTTGGCGATCTGGCGACGGTTGGTCAGCGGCCGGGGCGCGGCGTGCGCCTTGCCGCCGCCGTCGGAGTACAGCACCGCGTCGGGCGCCAGGAGCGATTCGATGGCGTCGACGTCCCCCGATCGGCAGGCTTCGAAGAACCGGTTCGCGAGGGCCTCGGCCTGTTCCGTCGTCGTCTGGAACCGGCGGTCGTTGTTCTCGACGCGCTTCCGGGCGCGAGCGACGATCTGCCGGACGTTCACCGGCGTTTTGTCGATCAGCGTGGCGATCTCGTCGAACTCGTAGCCGAAGACCTCGCGGAGCAGGTACGCGGCCCGCTCGGCCGGCGAGAGGGTTTCGAGCAGCACGAGGAACGCCATGGAGAGCGACTCGGCCATTTCCAGCCGGTCGGCCTCCGCGCCTGCCCAACTCTCGGCGACCGGCTCGGGGAGCCAGGGGCCGATGTAGGTCTCGCGGCGTTTGGCCTGCCGGAGTCGGTCGATGCAAAGCCGCGTGGTCGCCTTCACGAGCCAGGCGTCGGCCTGCTCGACTCCCGAGACTTGCTGATAGCGCAGGTAGGCGTCCTGCACGGCGTCCTCGGCGTCGGCCGCGCTGCCGAGCATGCGATAGGCCAGGGCCAGCAGCCTCGGCCGCAACCGCTCGACATCCGCTTCGGCCGATTCCATGCGTGCGTTCATGGCGTCGTCGTCTCCAGGCCCATTGATCAGTCCGCGACTGATCCAATCATGGGCAAGGACGAAGACGGCTGCAATTCCGTGACGTCGCGACCGAGAATCCTCGGACGGGAATCACGGACGATCCCAACGGAAGCGCAGCGCGGGGTGACCCGAGGCGATCGGTTCCATCGCCGTTGAGTTGAGGAGATGACGGGGGGTGGAACGGGAACGCGTGAAAAGAAGATCGCGCGCCGCCTGACCACGGCGGGTCAGGCGGATCGGATCGACGCAGTCGAGGTGGGGGGCGATGATCGTCGGGCGTCGAGATCAAAACGAAGGTCGGCGGTACGGCCGATCCTTAAAGCCCCTTGCCGCCGAGGTGCTTGCGCTTGCGGCGGTTGCGGACGCCGTGTTGCTTCACGCGTCGGCCCTTGGCGGTCGGGGAGCTGTCGGCCTTCCTGCGCCACTTGCCACTTTTGCGATGCTTCGTCTTGACCTTCATCGGGCCCACCATTTTCATAAGATTTCGACGCGGAACGACCGACCCCGAAAACCAACCCCACGGTGGGTCGGAGCGCGAACCGCGATCATCGATTATCGATTGAGAGGGACGATTATGCCCTCTCCGGCCCTCTGAATGCAAGGCGAACCGGAGCGAACGTCGCAATCAGGCTTGAAGAACTCCGCCGTCCCCCTCGGCTTACGGCACGCCGAACCAGTAGAGCAGGCCGACGACCAGCCCCCCCACGACCGCCACGACGACGCCGGGGACGCGGCGGAGCTTGAGGTAGAAGATCAGGATCAGGCCGGAAAGGGAGATGACGACTAATAGGACGGCGGAGACGTCGACGACCAGCGACCAGACGGGGCCGGAATCGCGCCCCTTGTGAAGGTCGTTGATCACCCCCACGACGCCGTGGGCGGTCTCGCTGAGGGTATATCGGCCGTCGTCGCGGTTGATGAAGGCGTCGGCGGCGTAGCCGGGCCCCTTGAAGGCGACCAGAACCTCGTCGTCGTCGACCCGGAACTCGGCGACCGCCCCCCGGACGCCGTGAGCCGCGCGCAGATGCTCGACCACTTCCAGCTTGGCGACCTCGCCCGACGGGGACGACGGGGTCAAAAGCTTGGGGTCGACGCGGCCCTCGGCGTCGGCTCGGCTCTCCATCCCGCCGAGGAACCAGTCGGGGTGGTTGAGGGTCACGCCCGTCACGCTGAAGAACAGGACCGCGATCAGGCCGAACATCGAGACGTAGATGTGCAGCCAGCGGATGAACGCCGCGAACCGGATCGCCAGGCGACGGCGTCGCGGCCGGTCGGCGTCAGGGGTCGTCGTCGGGGGCGTCGTCGCGAGTTCGCTCACGTCGTCACTTCTTGGGATCGGGCTTGCGACGGTATTCGATGGTCGCGGATTTGATCTCGTCATTCCCCTTCAGGTCCTCGGTGAACGGCGACGCGGCGAGGGTCACGTCCTTGCGGATGTTCTGGTACGTGCCGTGCTCGCGGGCGGCTTCGACGTAGATCGTGTAGTCGCCCTGGGGAGCGAGCTTTCCCAGGTCGTCCTTGCCGTCCCAGACGACGCGATACTTGCCCGGCGCGCGGGTCGGCCTCGACATCACGAAGATCATCTCTCGTTTGTCGGTCTTCTTGCGGAGCTGGTCGGCCCGGTACCACCGTTTGAGGTCCGGGACCCACTGGAACGGCCCGGCGCCCCCCTGGGAGAGCCAGAGGATCAGGTTGCGGACCGGCCGCCCCTCCTTGTCCTCGACCCAGACCGCGACGTAGGGACGGCGATAGCGGGTGCCGGCGTCGGATGGGTTGTTGATCTCGAAGTCGACGGCCAGCTCGTAGTCGGGGTTCCACGGCGCGGCGGTCGATCGTTCGGCTTCGGCCGGCTCGACGGCCGGCTTCGGCTCCTGGTCGGCGGCGAGGGCGAAGGCGGGGTGTTCGAGTCGGCCCCAGCGGGCGCTGCGGAAGGTTCGGCCGTCGGCGAGCACGATCAGGCAGGCGGCGTCGTCGGCGGCGTCGACCAGTCGGAGGCTTTCCTCGGGGGTGAGGACGTTGCAGATGGTGGCCAGCGCGTCGGCGTCGGCCGAGTCCGGCGCTACGACCGTGGCCCCGGCGACGGCCTCGACCGGTCGACCGGCGCGCGGGTCGAAGATGTGCGAGTACCAGCGTCCGTTGATCGAGAATCCGCGTTGGGAACGGCCGCTGGAGGCGACGGCGCGGTCGTGGACCTCGATCAGAGTCAACGGCGGCGACGACTCCGAATCGGCCAGGGGGTCGACCACGCCGATGAACCCGGCGGTCTCGCCGACGGCCCGGAGGTCGCCGCCGACGTTGAGCACGAGGCCGCGAACGCCGCCGACCTTCATCGCGGCGGCGCAGGCGCGTTCGAGGACGTACCCCTTGGCGATGGCGTTGAGGCTGAGCGGACAATCCGAGAGCGGTTCGGCCGCGCGGGCTTCGGCGTCCAGCCGCCAGGCGGGGCGCGTCAGCGCGTCGCGCGCCCGCTGGATCGCGTCGGCGGAAGGCTCGCGGCCGGTCGCGGCGGCCTCGGCCCAGAGCCGACTGAGGATCTCGACCCGCGGATCGAACGCGCCGGCGGATCGCCGCCGCCAGGCGTCGGCGGCCCGGAGCAGATCCCAGAGCGGCGGCGAGACGGCCTGAAGCCGGCCCGTCGCGCGGCGCCATCGCGAGAACTCGCTGTCCGGGTCGTAGCCGCTGAGGATCGCCGACAAACCGTCGATCGCCCCAAGCACGCGGGCCTCGGCGTCGCGGGCGGCGTCGGGACCGTCGGCCCAGACGCGCAAGTCGAGCGACGTCCCCATCACGCTCTCATGCGAGAAAACGTGGGGCTCGCCGGCCGTCGCCGCGAGGGGATGACAGCCGATGAACAGAGCAAGGCCGGCCAGAAGCCGGAACGGACGTCGCGGCGCGGCGTGGCGAGGGCGGGTGTAGTTCATGAGGATGAGCCGGGGGCGGAAGCCGTGGTCCCTCGCCAAGCGGAGGCCACCTACGACGCCCGAGAAGGCAGGCGCTCCTGGGGCTGGGTCGTCTATTTTGGAAACGCGATCGCGGGCATGGAGCATTTTATCGCGGCGATCAAGAGGTATCAATCGACGCGACCGCCAGGGGATCGGGTGTTCCCTGTTCTCAGTCGTGACGGGCTGGACTATGATGAACCTGATACGCCGTCGACCGGCGCGACTTGGGAATCCTCATCTCCGGCGAGACGGCCCAGGATTGATCATCCACAGAGACGGTGGGTCGCGGCCGTGAACGACGGCGGCCCGGACTCCTTGAGACTCGCATGACGCTCGATTACCTGATCTCGATCGGCAAGATCATCCTCTTCGACCTGGTCTTGTCCGGCGACAACGCCGTAGTCATCGGCCTGGCCGCCCACCGGCTCCCCCCTCTGCAGCGAAAGCGAGCGTTGTTCTGGGGATGCGGACTGGCGATCGTGATGCGGATCGTGCTGACTCTGATCGTCGCCTACCTGTTGGTGATCCCCGGCCTCCGGTTCGTCGGCGCCGTGTTGCTCGCCTGGATCGCCTGCAAACTGATGTTGGAGGAGGTTCAGGAGCACGAGCACCCCGGCGCCGCGCCGACGTCGTTGTTGAAGGCGGTCCAGCGGATCGCCCTGGCCGATTTCATCATGAGCCTCGACAACGTGCTGGCGATCGCCGGCGCCAGCGACGCCGACCCGAGCCGGATCGTCTTCGGCCTGATCCTGTCGATCTCGATGCTGCTGGCCCTCAGCGCGATCATCACCGAGATGATGAGCCGATACCGATGGATCGCCTACGCCGGAGCGGCGGTCCTGGCGTGGACCGCGGCGGACATGATGGCCGAAGACCTGGAGACGTTCTTCGCCGCCGGCCGCGGCTCGGGCGTCCACGAGTTTTCGCACTGGGGCCTGTGGGCGTTGCGGATCACCCTGGTCACCCTCTGCTTGACGGTCAATTGGTGGCTGCCGGACGCCGAGGCCGCGACGATCCCTTCCGTGGGAGCTAAGATCGAGGAAGGTCCGGACGCCGACGACGTTCATCTGGAGCCGATCGGCGAGCGCTGATGGAATTCAACCGACGGGGGTCCGAGAATGCCCGCGATACAAGCGACGGCCGGCGCGCTGAGACAGGCTCATGATCCCGAAGCGCTAGGACCGATTCCCAAGGAGCTGGCGATCCTGTTCGTGGTCGCCGGGGTCGGCGGCGTGCTCTTGCCGGGGCCGATCGGCACGCCGTTCCTGATCATCGGCGCCGTCGCGCTTTGGCCCAGGGCGCTTGAGGCGGCCGATCGCGGCATTCGCGAACGGTTCCCCAGGGCGCATCGCGTCGGCGTCCGACAGGTCAAGCGATTCGTCGCCGACCTCGAGCGGCGGTATCCCTGAGAGCCGGCGAGGCGGTTCAGGGTCCGCCGCGACGCGGGTGAGGATCGGGACGAGCGACGATGGGCGCCAGGCAAAAACTGAAAACCTACATCCGGTTGCTCCGCAGCGACCCCTGGCGACGAATCGTCAAATCGTTCGCCTCCTGGATCCGGCATCAGCTCGGCCTGCTGATCATCGTCACCGTCGCGTGCTGGATCTTCGGCTCGGTCATGCTCTACCTGGTCGAGCAGGGGGTGAACCCGGCGTACGAGACGCCGACCGACGCGTTCTGGAACGTCTGGTTGATCCTCTTCACCGGCCTTCAGGACGCCCCCCAGACCCTCGTCGGCCGGCTGGTCGCGATGTCGCTCGTCATCGCCGGCGTCGCGCTCGTGGGGTTCTACACGGCGATCCTGGCGTCGATCCTGGTCGAGCGTTTTTTGAGGAGACGGCACGTGTCGGTATTCGAGATGGACGACCACCTCGTCCTTTGCAACTGGGACCCGCGCGGGCTCGACTGGATCCGCGAGGTCCACAGCCGGATCGTCCAGGAGCGGAAGCGGCCGGTCGTGATCATCCACGACAGGCCCGAGGACGTCGACCTGCCCGACAAGCAGGAGGACGCCGCGTTCAGCGACGTCTACATCGTCAAGGGAGAGCCGACCAACGACGTCGTGCTGCGCCGGGCCAAGGTGCAGAGGGCGTTCTCGGTCGTCGTCCTGGCCGACGATCGGGAGGGGAAGCACGCCGACGGCAAGACGATCCTGACTTGCATCGCGATTCGAGGGCTGTGCAAGAACAACGAGGGTCCGAACATCGCCGTCGAGTGCCGCTCCACCTCCAACGTCAACCACCTGAAGCGGGCCGGCGCCGACGAGATCATCTCGGCCGACGAAATGGGCCTGCGGATGCTCGCGCGGGCCTCGCTGTTCCACGGCATGACCCGGGTTTACCACGAGTTGCTCACCGTGGGCCGCGACTCCAACGAACTGTTCGTCATCCCGATCCCCGAAGCCCTGGTCGGCCGCGCGTTCTCCGACCTCTCGGCCCTCTTCGCGCGCCGCCGCGATGATCGCCTCTCATGCCTCCTGGTCGGCGTTCAGCGCGACGACCAGATGATCCTCAACCCCATCGGCGAAGAGTCCGGCCCCTTGAAGGCCGACGACCAACTCATCCTCCTGAGCCGCGTCTTCCCCGGCGGCAACCAGACGCTGCCGCTGGCCAAGGCCGAGGATTGAACGGTCGGCCGGGGAGTCTTGGGTGCGTGGCCATGACCAATGAAGTAGACTTGGATCAAAAATCCAGATGGAATCAGCGTGTCAATGCTTTTCAACCCCTGGTGCACGCTTCAGCCGGATGAACCAAATCGTTGATCTCAGCAGCCAGTTTCGCGTGGAGGGAGGTATTACAATGAAGTTCGATGCCGAACTGGAAGGTGAGCGCGCATACTTCGTGGTCGCTCAGCAGTCGTTCGAGGCCGGGAATACCACAGTCAATCGTTTTTGCACGCTCAGGCCAGTCCTCATGGAGGATGGATCGGCGGCGAACCCGGACGACTTTCCCGCCAACGGCCTCGCCTGGTGGCTTGTGAGGGCTGGCGCATGGAACTTCGCGGAACCGGGACGCCTGCTGTTCGCTACGCTGAAGCCGTCCCAATACTCCGGGAAGAGTGGAAAATCCTGGTATCAGGTCGATGTGGATGGAATCGAGCCAGCCCAGTCATCAAAGATAGTGGAAATCGTCCGCGTGCCGACCAACTGGGCTGCGGAGCCGCGAGATATCGTCGCGTCAGGCCGTTGTCTCAAGCTCGACCATCCGCCGATGGAGAAAGTCTACCTGAACTGGCAGGGGTATTTATATGGTCCGCTTCGCACGTCGTCTACCGACTCAGGCCAAGGCGATTGGAGTGTGGAGTTCTCTACCGACAACCCAGAGAACAAGGTGACCAGAATCCCTGAAGGGGCATTGAGGAGTCTACCTGCTGGCAAACTACATGAGTTCCAGGTCCAAATCTCGTTGAACGACAAACCAGCGGACGACGATAGAAGCTTGCAGCACGAATGCTCATTTCAATTTGTAATGCTTAAAGACTTCGCGAGGCGGGTCGAGAACGAAGGAGAGTCGATCGTATTAGAGGGGGATGATGGCTTACTTCGGCGATATGCGAAAGATTGCTTTACGCGAAAAGTCAGGCAAGAATTCGGTAAGGCGTTCGGCAGGAAATATCGTACCTGTCTCTCCTTGCTGCCTGACGACCC
>CALCIC010001055.1 GCA_937907405.1 uncultured Isosphaeraceae bacterium
CGCCCCACGCGCGGCTCGGCCCCTCGCTCCGGCGCGTTTGCGCGAGTCGGGGTCGTCTCGATACACGCCGGGGACGGCGCACGCGTTCCGCGCCGATCCGAGCGACTTTCCGAGGGCGAAGGTCGCGGCCTATTTCAGTTCCTCGACGCCAGCCTGAAAGGACGGCCCCATGCGGTCTCGAAGAAGCGGCTTCACCCTGATCGAATTGCTCGTGGTGATCGCGATCATCGCCGTGCTGATCGCATTACTCCTGCCGGCGGTCCAGTCGGCGCGCGAAGCGGCCCGGCGCGCGCAGTGCGTCAACAATCTCAAGCAGATCGGGCTCGCCTGCCACAATTACCTCTCCACGTTCCACGTCCTGCCGTTCGGCAAGGGGGCCAGTTACGACAAGATCACCCCGGGCACGCCGTTCTTCGCCCGATGGTCGACGCACAGTCAGCTCCTGGTCTACATCGAGCAAGGCAACCTGTACAACAGCATCAATTTCTTCTGGGCGCCGGAGACTCCGGGCATGGCCGGAGACGTTCCGTTCATGCCGGCGTATCAGAATCCGAGCCGCCAGAACGCGACGGCGTCTCGGACCCAGGTGTCGGTCTTCCTCTGCCCTTCCGACGGCGGTCAAACCGTCTCGGGCTGGCCGGGCGTCAACAACTATCTGGGCAACATGCAGACCTGGGCTTGCGACCTGGGGGAAGGCAACCCGTCCACCGTCGCGCCGTCCGAGGGGATTCACGGAATCTTCTATTACCTGAGCAGCGTGGGCCTCGCGGGGGTCACCGACGGCGCCAGCAATACGGCCTTCTTCAGCGAGAAGCTCCGAGGCACCGGCGTCCGCGACGGCGACGCCCGTTCCGACTCGTTGATCACCGCGTCGCCGACGAGCCTCAACGACACCTACCAGACCTGCATGAGCATGAATCCCCGGACGACCTCGCGGCTGACGCTCGCCCAGGGGGCGAGTTGGGTCATGGGCGAGATGTGCTGCACGCTGTACAACCACGTCTCCACGCCGAACACGGCGACCTGCGCCGGCCTGGGCTTCGCCAACAACAGCATGGCCAACATGCCGATGCAGGTGCCGCCGTCGAGCCGGCACCCCGGGGGCGTGAACACCCTGTTCGGCGACGGCAGCGTCAAGTTCATCAAAAACAGCGTTTCTCTCATGACTTACCGCGCCCTGGGCACCCGGGACGGCGGCGAGACGGTTTCGGCGGACGCTTATTGACGAGAGGATTATCGATGCGACCGATTCACGACACAGCCTGGCGATTGATCCTCGGCGCCGGCCTTCTCCTCCCCCTCGGCGCCGGCTGCGGCGGGGACTCGGCCGCGGCGCCCACCGGCGACGCGGCGCGGGCCGCGCTCGACGCCGCGCTCACGGCCTGGAGCAAGGGCGCGAAGCCGGGGGAAGTCCCAGGGACCGAACCGAAGGTCATGGTCCACGACACCCCCTGGAGTCAGGGCCAGCAGCTCGCCTCCTTCGAGATCCTCAAGGAGGACGAGGGGGCGGCCGCCGAGAAGCAATTCACCGTCCGGCTGACGCTGAGCAAACCCGAGCGCACCGAGGAAACGCGGTATCACGTGCTCGGCGTCAACCCGCTGATGGTCTTTCGCGACGAGGACTACCAGCGAAACATCAACATGGAAAACGGCCCCAGCTTGCACAAGAGCGGCCGCCGTGGACGGCGATCGCCGTGACGACGCCGGATCGGAGGTCGGAGCTTGAAGACGACGCTTGATCCGTGGCGAGGTTTCCGGCTTCCGCGACGAATCCCGTTCCTGGAATCCGTCGGGCCGGCGCTGCGGATCCTCCGGGTGCGGCTGCGGGCGCCGGCGGCGCTGTTGCTGGCGGCGCTGGTCGTCGGCGGATGGGACGGACTCCGCAACCGCTGGGACCGACTGACGCGCCGGCACGCGCCGGAGGAAGCGTCGATGCGCGCCGTGACCAACGACGTGGAATTCTTCTGTCCCATGGACCCCGGCGTCGTCTCCGGCTGGCCCGGGCGTTGCGGCGTCTGCCACATGGCGCTGGTCGCGCGGAAGAGGGGGGAGGCCGCGATGCTCCCCAACGGAGTGATCGCCCGGATGCAGTTCTCCCCCTACCGCGTGCAACTCGCGGGCGTGCTCACCGCGCCGGCGACGTTTCGACCGCTCGCCCGAACGCATGACGTCGTCGCCGCGGTCGATCGTCGTGGGGACCGCGCCGTCGTGCTCGGCGAGGTCGCCTCGCGGCGCGCGCCCTGGATCGCGGTCGGCCAGGCGGTCGAGGTCCGCTCCCGCGATTTGCCCGGCCTTGGACCCTGGTCCGCGAAAGTCGAGAAACTGTCGAGGCGAATCGTCGACGGCCTGGAGATCATCCAGTTCGAGGCGGCCGTCGAGGGGGAGGCCCCCGAGCTTCGCCCCGGCATGTCGGCGGAGGCGAAGTTCCAGATCCTCGCGGCCGAGCTGGAGCCGTTCCGGTCGCAGCCGTCCGACCCGCCCCCCCGGCGCGGCGACGAGCCGGCTCGGGTCTACGTCTGCCCCGATCACTCCGACTCGATCGGCGACGCCCAGGGACGCTGCCCGGAAGACCAGAAAGCCCGCGTAATGCGGAATCTGGACGATCAGGAACGGCTTCGATGGTGGTGCCCGATGCACCCGGAGGTCGGAGCCGACCGCCCCGGATCGACCTGCTCGGCGTGCGGCGGCATGGCGCTGCGCCCCCGGATCGTCGTCTTCCGTCCCCCAGGATCGGTGCT
>CALCIC010001056.1 GCA_937907405.1 uncultured Isosphaeraceae bacterium
GCGCCGGCCGGGTGGTCGACGACGACGGCCGAGGCGGGACGTCGACCCGCTGGCCGTCGGCGGTCGTCTCGGGACTTCGGGCGGCGGCCTTGCTGAAGCCCCGGCCGTTCACCGTCGGCGCTCGCCCCCCGCGCGCCCCCCGCGAACCCGTCGGCGAGGTCCTGGTCATCCGTCGCGAGCCCCGGATCGCCTTCCGGTTCGTCGAGAACCAAATGAACTACGCGTACCTGGGCGATCGACTCCAGCAGTCGGCGGCCGAGAACTTCCCGCTCTTTCTGGCCGATCTCTGCGCGCGGTCGACGTCGGCCGGTTTGACCCGGACCACCCGGTCGATGCTCGAAAACCCCGAGAGCGACGTCCACGCGTTCCCCAACTCGCAGGCGATCCTCGAGTATGCGACGCTTCAACTCCTCTGGAGCTGGTACCGCCGCGACCGCGAGGCCCAGAACCGCGAACTGCTCGGGACCGACCCGGATTCCGGGCTTGAATGACAGCCCTTCTCCGAATGAATTAATTGTAACACAATCATTAAAACTTGGTGACTGCACCCTCTTGACTCGTCTTATGGGAGGGGCATAATCCAGATCGCCTGAGTCAATTCGTGCGAGTTGATCAAGCTCTGGTCGGAAGGCGGGGAGATCCCTCTCGTCGCTAGAGATGGCTTCCATCATCGTCGTTGACTCAGGCCGTCGTGAATCCGAGCCCCGCGACGAGCGGACCCGCTCCCTGTCTGAACGCACCGACATGAGCGAAAGGTGAACGAGATGAGTCGTTTGAAGCGAGGGCTGTGGTCGGCCTGCGCCGGGGTCGCCATGCTGGCGACGGGTTGCGGGAGCGGAGGCGAGCAGATCCCCCTGGCCGACGTCCCCGAGCAGAAAATCAACCCGAACAACAATTCGCCCGCGGCGACCAAGCGTCCCGCCGGCGTGCCGACCAGCCCCCAAGAGTTGATTTACAAGTGAATCGGCTGGGGCGGCCGTGCGACAGGGCGAATTCCTCGCCCGAAGCCAACCAACCGCGAGCCCTCCGACGCCGGCAGGCGAGGGAGAGCCGCCCCAGGGCCGGAGTCGAGCCCCGGGTGATTCGAGCCGTCATCGACATTCCATTCTTCGTCAAATCCTGCAAGGGCAAGTCCAATGCAATCTTCTTCAGATCGAGCGAGACCGCCCAGCCAAGGCTTCACGTTGATTGAATTGCTGGTGGTCATCGCCATCATCGCCGTCTTGATCGCCCTGCTTCTGCCCGCGGTGCAATCCGCCCGCGAGGCGGCGCGCCGCGCCCAGTGCGTCAATAACCTCAAGCAATTGGGGCTGGCGATGCACAATTACCATTCGTCCATCAACAGCTTCCCGCCGGGCGGCGTGAAGCCAGGCACGCTCAACGGCGCGGCCGGCGGCTCCTGGGGGTGCTGGAGCGGGCAAGCCATGATGCTCCCTTACATGGAGCAGATGCCCGTCTACAACTCGATCAACTTCAACACCGCCTGCGTCGGCGACAGCGCCAACATGGGCAATCAGTTCAACACGACGGGCGTGACGACCACGATCCAGGCGTTCCTTTGCCCGTCCTCTCCGACCTTCCCGGGCGGAAACAATTTTTATGGGCGGCCGTACCCCGGGAACAACTATTTCCTTTCGGTCGGTTCCAGCATGAACCAGTACGGCCCCGGCGGCTACTTCTCCCCGGCGCCCAACGGACCGTTCAGCGTCCTTTCCGGAGTGTACTCCGAGCGCGACATGCTCGACGGCACGTCGAACACGATCTTCATGAGCGAGTGGCGGACCGGGGACAACGACGCCAACAGGCTGTCGATCCCCCAGGACATCATCGTCGTGACGACCGGTCCTCCGGGCGTCACCACCGGCTCGCCGCTGATGAACATGCCCCAGGGGGGCGCCCAGTTGAACCAGTGGCTGACCGGGACCTGCGTTCCCGCGGCGCGCTCCAGCATCGGCAACGGCACCACGCAGCTCAGTTGGATCGGGCAGAAGTGGTGCCAGGGGCTGTTCGGCACCGCGATCGGCAACGTGATCGTGCCGCCGAACGCGAACTACCCGGCTTGCAACTACCAGAACTGGTGCTGCGACATGGACGGCTCGTACGGCGGCAATTTCGGCATGAGCAGCTACCACTCCGGCGGCGCCAACGCGCTGTTCGGCGACGGCTCGGTCCACTTCTTGAAGGCGTCGATGAGCCAGATCACCCTCTGGAAGCTGGGCTCGCGGAATCAGGGCGAGGTGATCAGTTCGGACGAATATTGAGCCGACCCGTCCGCCGATTCCATCCTTTCGACCGCCCCGGACGCAACCCGTCCGGGGCGGTCGCGCTTTCGGCTTCGAGTTCGTCGAGAGTCCGCAACCGCCCCCCCTCGGCGCCTCTGGGGCCCCCCTTCTCGGATTCGATGCGAAAATCCGACTTGAATCGGGTCGTTTCTCGTCGTCTTTCCAAACCCACGGCGGGTTGATACACTTCAATCTCAGCATGATTTCGTCCGTACGCACGCCCCCGGGCGGGTCGATCCACCGGAGTTCTGATCTCGAGTCAGTGCGGGGCGTGGGGGAGCGGCCGTTTTTTTCCATGGATCAGGCCGCTCACGGGCCTTCTCGGCTGACGCGCCCGCGCCGGAGAGCGCCCTTATTTGATCCGCAACGAGTGGTAGGAGACAATCGACCGTGGCACAGCACGACCGTTACCTGTTTACGAGCGAATCCGTGTCGATGGGCCATCCCGACAAGATGGCGGATCAGATCTCGGACGGCATCCTGGACGCGATCCTCGAGCAAGATCCGTACGCCCGCGTGGCCTGCGAGACGCTGTTGACCACCGGCCTGGTCTGCCTTGCCGGCGAGATCACGACCTCGGCGATGGTCGACTATCCGTCGATCGTCCGCCAGGTGGTCCGCGAGATCGGCTTCACGTCGAGCGACATGGGTTTCGACGGCACGACGTGCGCGGTCATGGTCGCCCTCGGCAAGCAGTCGCCCGACATCGCCCAGGGGGTCGACGAGAACACCGGCGCGGGCAAGGACATCGGCGCCGGCGACCAG
>CALCIC010001057.1 GCA_937907405.1 uncultured Isosphaeraceae bacterium
AGTCGCCACCGCCGCCAATGTGGGCAAGGATGCACGGCACGTCGGGATGACGGCGCACGATTCGTGCTGGATCATCCCGGCCCGCCGCGACGCTTGAGGCGCGGCGGCTTTGACAGGAGAATTCAACGTGTCGGAAAGTCCGCTGCTCGTGGTCAAGCCGGTGCCGGTGCTCAGGCAGTTCTGGTTGGTAGGGGGGATCCACAGCGCGGGGATCGCGTTGTTCGTCGGGTTCCTGGCGCTGGTGGCGCTCAAGCTCGGCGCCGACGCCGCCAATGGGTCGACGGGGGACGCCAACCTGCCGTTCGCCCTCTCCTGGGCCGTGGTCGCGTTCAGCGCGGCGTTCCTGGCGCTTTGGGCCTATCACTACAAGAAATTCGTCAAGGATCGATTCGATACGACGTACACGATCTACGCCGATCGGATCGAATCGACGCGGCGGGGCGTGACGAGGCCGGGCGTCACGGTCCCGCTCGCTCGCGTCGTCGACGTCCGTTCGACGGCCGGGCCGCTGTTGCGCCCGGTCGGGCTGGCGACGATCACCCTGGTCGCCGATCAGCCCCCCGGCGGATCGGGGCCGCGGGGGAGGCTCTGGACGCCGTTCCCCAACGTCCCCGACGCCGACGCGGTCTGCGCGCTGATCCGGTCGCTGATCCCCGGCGCCCGGTCCCCGGCCTGACCGCGGTCGACGGTCAGACTTCGGGTTCGTCGGCGGGGTCGGCCGGCGGCTCCCCCTCGGCCTTGCGCCAGGGTTGGTCGCGGCTGGGCCGCCAGGCGTGCCAGCCGATGGGAAGGTCGGCGAGGTCGATGACGGTCGGATCGAGCTGTGCGATCTCGCCGAGGAGCACGACCTCGCCGTCCTCCTCGAAGACCTGGCCGCCGTCGACGAATTGCCAGCCGCCGTCGTCGGCGTCGTGCGAGACCAGCAGGATCGGCGATTCGCGCCGGACGATCCGGTTGAGCGTGACGACCTCGGTCTCCTCGGGATCGGGAAACGGCCAATGCGGCATGTCCATGAACCCCTCCAGTCCAGAAGCGGCGGCGGACTCTGCGGTCGCGATGCTCCATCCAATTTACACGACCCGGCGCGGCGTGCCAGCCGGGCTTCGCTCGGTTCGTCGCTCGACCGTCCTCGCCGGCGAATCTCGGCTTTCCAAAATCGCCGACTCCGCTATGCTGTCCGCTTCGAGCCGATCGAGGCTCAACAATCCAGTCACGGAGGGGCCTGGGATGAAGACCACGATCCGATTCGCCGCGCTGCTCACGGCGGTCAGCATGACGTCGGGATGCACCAACCGATTGATCCATCACAATCGCAAGGCGGAGGCGATCCAGTTGCCCTCCGCCCCGATGCTCGACCCCAGCCCGACCGAGACCGGGACCGTCGGATCACCCTCCCCGACGAAGAGCATCTCGGAAGTGCCGTCCCCCTCCCCGTTCGACGGAAGTTGAGCCGAGCCGCGCGTCCGATCGGCCGTGGTGTTCCGGTCAGGAATCGCAACGGCCGATCAGCCGCGCGACGGCTTCGGCGGTCTCGGCTTCAAGGAGCCGCGACCGCAACGCCGGCAGATCGGCGGGTCGCAGGCCCGAAAGGGTCTTGCGAACGTCGTCCAGGCGGTCGACCGCGACGCTTAAGGAGTCGGCCCCCAGCGCGGCGAGGACCACGGTCCCGGCCGGATCGCTGGCCATCTCGCCGCAGGTTGAGACCGGCCTCCCCCGCTTGTGGGCGGCGTCGATCACCCCGGCGAGCATCCGAATCAAACCCGGATGCATCACGTCGTCGGCTCGCGCTCCGACGGGGTCTTCCCGGCTCATCCCCAGGGCCGACGCGATCAGATCGTTGGTCCCCACCGCGAAGTAATCGACCCGCCTGGCCCACGATTCGACCATTGGGACGGCCGACGACGTTTCGATCATCGCGCCGAACGGCACGTCCGCGCCGAACGGCAGCCCTTCGC
>CALCIC010001058.1 GCA_937907405.1 uncultured Isosphaeraceae bacterium
GAACCCGTGGCACCCCGCTTAAGCCGTTCCAGGGAGTTTCCGGATAGCCTCTTACCGCGGCGCCGCGCGTAGCCCCCCCAGCGCGCGAGGGACGTCCCGCTCCCGCGAGCGAGCCGGCCCCGGGGCGCGCGCGCCGATCCCCATCCGCCGGAACCGGCCGGTTCCAGCCGCATCCGACCCCCTTCGCCACGTCGTTCGGTCTTTCAAGTCCTCTTTCCGCCCCCTCTCCCCCGACTCGCGGCCAAGGAACGGCGTGATCGAACCGTTGGAGGCGGTTCGCTCCCGCTTTCGAATGGCTTGAAATGGATGATTTGAATATGGACCTTGCCGATCGTAATGCATTAAGATATTTTTATTATAATTTTCGCTGGTGTTTGGGTTCACTTGAACGCAAGATTAGGGAGTCGCTCTTCAAGGATATGCATTTTGATAGGGATTGAAGCGAGCCCCGACGTTCAGAACGAGGTGGACCCCCATGAGTCCGCGGGCGCCCTACACGCTTGAGAAGCTCCAGGCGGAAGAGATGGAAGTGATCCAGGAGCGTCGTGGTCGAAACGGCCGCGATCTCGTGGCCACGAGAACCAGGGAACAGATCCTGGTGACGACGGGCCTGAGCCTTTCGGGGGGGGGCGTCCGCTCCGCCTGCTTCAATCTAGGCGTTCTTGAAGGTCTGGACCGGCTGGCCTATGCGCCGCCGTCGATGGAGGACCAGGACCTCAAGCCGACGGTCGATCCGAACAACGACCGAAGCCACCTTGAGTATTTCGACTACATCTCCAGTGTGTCGGGGGGGAGCTACGCGGCCGGGCACTTCGCCACGGCGATGCTGCCGCCGAGCACGAGCGAGGCCGGCGACGGGGCGGAAGCGCCCGCATGGCTCGGCGACGTGGATTTGACGTCGAAGACCATTCCGGGATGGCTGTGGGGGGTCGGCGTCTGGTTCCTCGGGGTCGCGTTCCAACTGTTGAAGACCGCCTCGCTTTTGGTGGCCGTGCTCGCCTTGATCGCCTTCTCGATGCGGATCCTCGACGCTCCCGCCGCGAATCGGTTCTGGTACGTCGTCGGGCTCCGGAACGACGTGACGCGCGGGTTCGTGCCGTTCTGGATCGCCCTCGGGACGTTTCTGACGGCCTACGGATTGCAATCGTCGAAGGTGCTCAGGCGGGCGCGCGTGCCCTGGTTCTACTACGTCTCCCTGGTCGTGATCGCTTATCTGGTGGCGGTTTGGTTCAGGTATGAAACCGTTCTGAGCGAGTCGCGGGCGGAGTTGCCGTACGAGGTCCATCACCGCTTTCTTCAGGCGCTGACGCTGCCGGTCGTCCTCCTCTGTCTGCGCGTTTTAGGGATCGGGCTGTGGCGCTGGGGCTGGACGATCGCAGACCGACGGCGCCCGGCGGGGGGCGCCTTGGAGACGGCGATCGACTGGGATGAGACGGAGGGGGACCAACGGCTCCAGAACATCCTCCTCCTGCCGATTCTCACGGCCCTGTGCTGCCTCGCCGGCCTGATCGCGACCGGCGACATTCGGCTTACGCCCTTCGTGGATTCGCCGGACGCGTTCCAACATTTGCATGCCAGGGGGGAATGGTACGGGGAGATGGGGGAGAGGATCAATCACCTCGCGTTTTGGGCCCTGGGGATCGCCTCGATGGGATTCCTCTTCCCCAAGAAGCTGTTTCAGAGCGCCCGGATCATCGAGGAGACGGCCGCGGGGGACGGCGGCGAGCAAACTCGGTTCAGGCGCTGGGGGCTCGAGCCGGTATTCCGGGTCGTGGTTTTCCTTTGCAGCTACGGCTTCGTCTTGCTGGTCGTCTTCGTGGTCTACAATCTGGTGGCCCGGGAGAACGTGTCGGGCTACATGGACTGGAGGGAGTCGCTCCCCTCGGCGGCGTTGCATCCGGCGGAGTTCAGGGGCTGGCCGGAGGCCTGGGAGCGAATCGCCCAGGACGCCGAGGAGAAGCCGCCGCGCAAGGAGGAGACCGGGCGAGAGGACGGATGGGATCCGCTCGCCCGCCTGCTCATGGAGGCCAGGAACGAGGCGGAGAAACGAGGGAGCGGATGGACCCCGCTCGCCCGCCGGCTCATGAACGCCAGGGAGGCCGCCGAGGTCGTCTCGCTGGTCGACGAGCGGAAGGAACTGGCGGAGATTCGGATTCTGGATTCCATGCCCTGGATCGTCCGCCTGGCGCCATCCTGGTTCATGTCCTGGGGGCCGGACCGACCCTGGAAGGACGACGGCTACGTCGTCAACGACGCCCCCGCTCGGTTCTACAACCTGCTGGGCCGCGCCGACAGGTTGCAACTCGACGTGTCGGCCCAGATCGCGCGCGACGTCCTCAGCCGCCCCGATCTCTACAAGGAACTCCCTCCGATCGACGTGGCGATCCCGGACGACTCGGCGGAACCCGACGAGGTCAAGGCCCGCAAGGAATCCTGGATCGCCTATCACCGCAAGGCCGAGGATCTGGCCGCCATCGCCGCCCTCGCCGCCCGGACGACCCCGGGCAAGACGTCCGCCATCGATGCCGCCGTGGCCAACCACAACCGGGAGGCGCTCCGGCTCTACCTGCCCGAATTGATCCGCGACCGAGGGAAGAAGCAGGTGTTCGCCTGGGTCGTCTGGCGGCAGGATCAATGGACGCGACTTCGGATTTGCGGAATCGCCGCGGTCCTCTGGCTCCTCTGCTGCGCGATCGAGGTGAATACGTACGGCCTCCAGAAGTTCTACCGAGGCCACGTCATCGACAGTTGGGTGGCGACCAGTCAGTCGACCTCGCGGCCGAGCAAGAGGATCCTCTGGCTCGACGATGAAGAGGGGACCTACCGCGGACATGAATACGGCAGGGGCCGACCGCCGGTCCCGGCCGTCCGCCGCGCCCCCCTGCTGCTCATCAACGCGACGCTGGAGGGCAATCGCTCGCTGGGGGACGAGCCCAACCTCTCCAAGGACGTCTTCACGTTCTCGCCGATCGCTTCGGGTTCGGGAGAAACCGGCTACTGGCTGAACACCGAGGCCTCGGCGAACACGCCGAGACGGACGCCTTGCCCGTCCTCGTTCAATCGCTGCAACAATCTGGACGTCGGCAACATGGTGGCCACGTCCGGGGCGTTCCTCTCGCCGGGCACCATCGCCAACCCCGCGCTCTCCGCCATCCTTCACCTGCTGAACATCCAGACCGGCTACTGGGTGCACGACCCTCAGAGTTTTCAAAAACGCACTCCCCTGGAAAGCG
>CALCIC010001059.1 GCA_937907405.1 uncultured Isosphaeraceae bacterium
TTGGAGACCTTGTAGATCGCCGTGCCTTCATCGACCTCGTCGAACATGCCGACGAAGACGGTGCGGACGCCGAGCTCTCGGAAGATGGCGAACTGCCGCCAGTAGAACTCCCCCTTGCGCCGGGGGATCATGGTCGTCCCCGGCTCCTTCCGGCGGAGGTTGTCCCAGGAAAAGCCGGGGAAGGCGGTCGGCATGTAGCCCTTGCCCAGGCGCTTCAGTTCGGCTATGTCGCCTTCCCAGACTTGGTTGCGGATGCGGTCCATCGAGGCGTCGTCGCGATATCGGCCGGCGTCCCACGGGCTGACCGCGTCGAACGAGCGATAGACGTCCGCCCAGGCGGGTTCGGCGCGGGACTCGCCGCGGAGGGTGCGCCAGTGCGGGTCGATCCCGCCGATCAGGTAGACGCCGCCGTAGTCGGGATCGTTCTTGAAGAAGTCGACCAGTTCCCGGCCCTGTTCGGCCGTGAAGGGGCGGTCCTTGAAGCCGAGCCCCCAGAGGAGCACGACCGGCTTGCCCTGGTGGCGGAGATACCGTGAATCCTCGCGGACCTTGACCTTGTCGCAGAGGAACTTCCAGTCGTCCTTGACCATCTTCGTCGTGGCCCGGCGGCCCATCGAGAGGTCGAGCATCATCGCCCAGACGCGGCCCTCGCGGTGGCAGCCCTCGCGGACGTTGGCCAGCACCGTGTTGACGTGGCGACTGCGGCGCGGGTCGGCCGCCTCGCCGATGAACCGGCTGAGGAACACGCCGTCGATCCCATACTGTCGCATCCATTTCGTGTGCAGCAGCACCGGCCCCTTGCGGAACGCGCTGTAGAGCCGCGCCGGCTTGCCGTCGGGCATCTTCAGGCCCGGAACGTCGTGGAGGTCGGCCGGATCGTACTCGGAGACCTCGGGCCACAGGTCGACGGTGAAGTGGGCGCGCTCCGGCTGATCCAGCCGCGCTCCCCAGTGGGTGAAGCCGAAATTCGCGCCGTCCCCCGGCGTGTTGAACCACCCCTGGTACCCGCAAAGCACCTTGCCGTCGAGCGTCGAGGCGTCCACGTCCGCCCGAGTCGGCCCCTTGTACGGCCCCAGCCAGGGCTGGTCGTCCGCGGCCCATGCGCCGGTCGCGAGGAAGAGAAGCAGAATCGGGGACGCCGCCCAAGAGCGAACATGGATGCTTGACATGGGTCAACGCCTTTCATTAAGTTAATTAAACTGTCTAGATATTCCCAGCAGCGGCATTCCCTGAAAACCTACGTTAGCTCATTGAGGAAGCGATGTCGCCTCAACTCTTCGGCGCTCTCGTCGACTGCGCGATCCCATTTTTCGGCGGACTTTACGCCACTCTCCTCGGCTATCGAAAAGCTGGGAAGCGACCTGGCGAGAACCCCCAGTATGACGCCTGGCTCGATCGGTACGGACGGCTGTTTCGGATTGCAGGGCCGTTCCTCGTTGCCTTCGCCATCGTTCGATTGCTCTACGCGGTTCTCGTTCATCCTTGAAACCGCTGCGGCCGGGCTTGGTTCCTCACTTGGTTCTAGGCGTTGGGGAGACGCCCCGACGACCCAACTCGGGACCGACTCCAAGCTCGACGCGTTAGCCGGTGAAAACTCCCGGAGAAGGTCGATGGATCCAGCGCCGGCCGATGATCCAAACGGAGTGGGAGGCGTCGCGCTGTGCGGGAGGCGATCGGCTTGGAAAGCTCTGCTATTCGTTCGAGGCATGGGATACGTTCGGCGCGGCGTCACCTGATTCCGAAGGCGGCTCGACCGAGAGCGCTGGTTTCGATGACGCGGCGTCGGCGTCCAGGAGTTCGAGGAATCGATTGAGTCGTTCGTTCGCCTCGTCGGGGTCGATATTGATCGTCGCGTTTCCGCGACGGCCGTGGGCCACCCAGTTGCGGTAATGCCGTACCTGATCGACGAGCGTCTTGACGTTGGAACGGCATCCTTCGCGTCCTCGAACGCCTTCTTCAGTACGAGATGCCGCGGAGGGGTTTCGAGTTCCTGATTCATCTCGTTCAGCACTCGATCCCGGACGTCGGCCTCGAAGACGGAGAACAACAGGAGGACCGCCAGGTCGTCCAACACACGCTTCGCCAGATCCTGGATCTCCTCCGCTTTGACCTCTCGAAACCGATCGTCCCGATGGAGCGTTTCCGCCAGGGTCTTCGCTCCGACCTCCTCACTCCAGTACCGTTTTGAGGTTCATCCGGCTGAAGCGCGCGCCGGGGGTTGAAATAGGCGGACATGCTGATT
>CALCIC010001060.1 GCA_937907405.1 uncultured Isosphaeraceae bacterium
TACGAGATTACAAGGTGACTGGAGTTCAGACGTGTGCTCTTCCGATCTCCATCATGCCCCCCATCTGGCCCGTGGCGCCCTGGGCGATCAGGCCAGGGGGCAGGACGACGCGGAGCTTGCGGGAGCTGGTGTTGGTGACCGACATGGTCAGGCGGCCGTCGTCGCGGCCCTCGGCGTCGACGTTGACCAGGCCGTCGCGCATCGCGTCGAGCAGGTTGTACGTCGGAATCTCCGCCTGGGCCGGATCGGGCGTCGGCGTCTCGGCGACGGCCTTGGGCTGCGGGGCGTCGTCGGCGGCGGACGCCGCGCCGAGAGGGACGACGCCGGCCAATAGGGCTCCGCCGAGGCATCGAAGAGGGGATCGGAATCGAGACATGAGCAGCACCCTTTCTTTTTTTGAGAAAGTCCGGGTAAGTCGCGCGGCGACGCCCTTCGCCTTATTTATAAAGATTCTCGCGACAACATCGGCCGACCCTTCCCTCGGCCGCGAAAAGCCGGCGAGGTCGGATCGTCGTCCCGGAAAAGTCAGTTGAAGTTCAAAAGCCGGCGCGGAGACCAGGGGTAAACAGTCGCACACAAAATCGCCGCTCGACCAGGGGATCTGTCGATGCGGCTGATCGCGATCGAGAAAGAAACCGTCTCTTGAGCGGTTCCATGATTGGAAGGCCGTCGCAAGCTCGTGCTTGAACTCCGACGCCGCGATGCAAGCCCAACCGTTCCACCGTCGGCGATCGGGTGGAAACGCGAGCGCGTCGCATCTTCAAATTCTAACGCATGAAGCGTCGCGTGAAGCACGTTTCCTGGATTATTAATAGGAATTAATTAAAAAAATGCAAGGACGCGGTTCTGGGGACCGCGTCCTTGCCTGAGGTTCGGCGCGTCGAGAGCGGCGGTCAGCGGGGCTTGTTCCAGTAGATCCGGACGTTGTGGGTGGCGCGGCCGCCGGCGACGACGTCGATCCGGCCGTCGCCGTCGAGGTCGGCGGCGACGGCGTCCTCGCAGGCCATGCCGCCGTCGTCGAGGGTGTGGCGTTCGAACGACAGGCTGGCGCCGCTGGGACGTGGATCGAAGACGAAGACTCCGGGACCGCGGGGCGGATCGGCGTCGCCCGGGTTGTGGTCGCGCTGGCCGATGATCAGCTCGTCGTCGCCGTCGTCGTCGAGGTTGGCGCACCAGACGGCGTGGCCCCAGGTGAGCGGCTCGGCGACGACTTGACGACGCCAGAGGTCCTTGGGGTCGTCGGGGGGGGTGTAGACGACGACCTGGTTTCCGTGCCAGGGTTCGATGGTCGCCAGGTACGACGATCCGTTCGCGAGTCGCCCGAGCTTGATTTCGCTGGCCCCCTTGAACGGCGCGCTCTCCTGATCGCCGGCGCCGAGCCTGGTCCTGGTCCAGTCCCCCTTGGCCGATCGTTCGAGCCGGTAGACCCCTTCCCAGGCGGCCAGCAGGACCTGGTCGCGTCCCTTGCCGAGCATATCGACGAGTTGAAGGTTGTGGATCGAATGCAGCGAATCGTCGACGAGTTCGGCGTGCCAGTGCGGGTGGGCGGGGTCGCCGGGGACGTCGAACACCTGCACGCGCGCGCCGTGCCCGGCGTCCCAGTTGGGCGGCTTGGTCCCGGGCCCCTGGAGCGGGGCCACGACGAGCTGCTTCTTGCCGTTGCCCTTGACGTCCCCCCAGCGGAGCCGGTGGAGCGAGGGTTCCTCGTAGTCGATCGGGTGGACCCGCCATCGGCCGTCGTCGTCGCGGCCGATCCACTGAAGGGTGCCGGGATGGGCGGTGTCGGGGGGCTTCCAGCCCGCGCCGAGGGTGAAGTCGATCCGGCCGTCGCCGTCGACGTCGTGGGCCTGAATGCAGACGTTGTCGCGCTTGGTCGCGCCCTGGACGACCGCATGCTTCCGCCAGGACGGGTTCTCAAACCAGACGACGGAGTCCTCGGTCACCGCGACGACGTCGGGCTTGCCGTCGCCGTCGACGTCGGCGGTCGTCACGGCGTAGCAGACGTTGCCGACGTGGGGGTCGATTTCCATCGGTTCGAAACGGGGGAATTCCGCCCCGGAGGCGAAATTCGCGACGACGGTCAAAATGACCGCGAGGGGGACTCTGCGCATGGTGCTCTCCGAAGGGCCTGAAGGGTGTTACCATGATAGCCGGCCGACGAGCCGTTCAGAAGAACGCGCCGTCGGCGATTCGATACGAAGCGTGGGAGGCCGAAGCCTTGAGAACCGAAGCGGTGGATCGCGCGGTTTACGAGTGTCCGCACTGCCGGGAAGAGCTGGCGTCGTCCTCGGGCCGATGGAACGGTTGGCGGCTCTGCCCTCATTGCGGACGCCCCGGACTGCCCCCGAAACAGGAATCGGGCCTCGGCGGCAGGCGCGTTCACAAGACGCCGGGCGAGGCGCCCGCCCACGGCGTCTTCACCACGCACCCGACTGCAAATCACGCGCCGGCCGGCGTGGTCCGGACGTTGGTCGCGGCGTCGATCATGACGATCGCGGCCATGTTCTGGTACACCGCCTCCCTGGGACAGATCCCCCTTGACATGGTGATCCTTGCGATCACGGCCCTGCTCCTCATCGGCCTGCTGATCTACGTGGGCAAGCGTAAGAAGTGAAGCCCGCGCGTCGGTCAGCGGCGCGCGGGGGACGCGACTCGGGACCGGGTGGGAGTCACCGGGGCCGGGGATCGTCCCGGACGCGCGCGATGGGCCGTCGAGCGATCGACGACGGCCGCGAGGTCGTGCTCGCGAAGGATGCGGCGAACGCTGTCGATCGACGCGAAGACCCCCATCCGACGTCCCTGGATCATCTCGGCATGGCCGACGCAGACGCCGACCAGCCGGCCTTGATCGGTGAACAGGCCCCCCCCGGATCGACCGTGCTCCGGGGTTCTGGCGGTGATCAGGAACGGCCGATCGATCTCGCTCTCATTGAGCTGGAACGAGGCGGTCTCGACCAGCTCCGACCTCCAGCTCGACAGCTTCGTCCCCAGGTCGATCCCCACCGAGGTCAGGACCGAGTCGGCTGGGAGCGCGTCCTGGCCGGCGTCGGAGAGCCGCGCCACGTACGGCAAGGCGACCATCTTCCGAACCCGGACGATCGCGACGTCCCCCGCCGGATCGTCGCCGACGAGTTCGGCCGGCACCCGCCGCGGCCACTTGCCCGGCGCATTGGGCCGACGCTCAAGCCCCAGATTGTAGCGGTGCAGCTCGACGAGGATCGGCCCCTCGGCGCGGACGACGTGCGAGGCGGTCAGCACCAGCGTGTCGTCGTCGACCGACGCGACGATCGTGCCGCTCCCCTGCGACGTCCCGCGCCGGACCACGACGGTCGGGCGAAACGTGTCGTCGTCGCTCGCGACGACCGGATCGAGCGGCTTCCTCGCCCTGGCGCCCCGGGGCGTCGGTCGAGTCGACGCCCCCGGCGCGCGGCGGATTCGAACGGCGGGCTCGCTCCTGGGAACGTCTTGCGCCAGCGTCGAGACCGGCGCAAGCAACAAGCAGGCCAGGGCCAGGACGATGGTGTTCCGCATGTCGGCTCGCTATCGGTCGAGTGTGGATCCGCGAACGCCTCATCAACCATATTGGCTTTCCGTCGTGCTCGTGACAATGCGCGGCCGGGGAATCCCGACCTCGACGCATGGCGGGACGGCCGCGCGTCGCGCCCTTGAGCCGGCGCGGTGGGCGTGCTACGAATGGGCGTCGTCGTCCGTTTCGACCGCTGCAATACATCCTGGGAGATGCTCGCGATGCCCCGTTCCCTCGCCGCCGCCGTTCTCTTGTTCTCGGGCCTTTGCCTCTGCGCCCCCTCCGACGCCGCCGCCGAACCGCCGCACGTCTTCGAACTGCGCACGTACCATACGCCGGACGGCAAGCTCGCCGACCTGCACAAGCGGTTTCGCGACCACACCTGCGCGTTGCTTGAGAAACACGGCGCGAAGCTGGTCGGCTTCTGGACCCCGCAGGACGAGAAGGACGGCAAGGGGGCGAAGCTCGTCTATCTCGTCCAGTTCCCCAATCGCGACGCCGCCACCAAAGCCTGGAAGGAGTTCCGGGAAGATCCCGCCTGGCAAAAAGCCAAGGCCGAGAGCGAGAAGAACGGCCCGCTCACCGAGAAGGTCGAATCGGTCTTCATGGACCCGACCGACTACAGCGCGATGAAGTAAGGAGCCTCGATCAACGACCCGAGATCAGAGCCGAGGCAGAGAATTCATCCACGGATTTACACGGATTGACGCAGATTTCAGAGAGGAGCGGACGGCCGGATTCTCTCCCTGACGCTCGTTCAGGCGGTACGGCTCTATTCGCCCGGGGAATCGTCCCGACCGCCGCAGAAATCGAGGATCAGGCGGCGGTACCGCGCCGGATCGACGTCGAAGAGGTCGTGGTGGGTGGCGCCGGGGAAGATTTCCAGACGGCCGTGCGACCGGACGCGATCGAACAGGGCGCGCGCTTCCTCGGGCCTCGCCAGATCGTCCGCGCCTCCGGCCATGATCAGCACGGGCGTCGAGGCCGGGATGTGGTCGACGGCCCGGACCGGCGCGATCGCGTCGAGGTCGGGGAGGAGCAAAAGCGCGGCGATCCGCAGCCCCAGGTAGGCCGTCAGGTCGAGGATCGGCGGCAGGTACGCTTCGGTCCGATGCCAGACGGCGGTCTTCAGGTCTTGATAGGGGCTTTCCAGGACGTATCCCTGGACGCGGTCGCCCAGCTCCTCGGCCGCGAACGCCGCCGCCGCGGCGCCCAGCGAGACGCCGAAGACGATCACCGGCTTGCCGGGCCGGCGGTCGCGGAGGAAGTCGACCGCCGCGGCCACGTCGTGACGGGCGCTGTAGCCGACGTCGTTGACGGCGCCGGTCGAGTCGCCGTGGGCGCGAAGCGAGATCAGGAGCACCGAACAGCCGCCTTCGCCGGCCAGGATCGCGGCCCGGCCCAGGCAGTGCGACCGACTCCCCTTGTTGCCGTGCAGGAGGAGGATCGAAGGCGCTTCGTCGCGTCCCTGGGAGTACCACGCGCCGATCTTTTGACCGTCGCCGGTCGCCAGCCGATGCTCCTCCAGCCGCCCCCAGGACACCCCAGGAGCCGGCTCGGGGAACGGCGCCCGCTTCCGCTGGGTGAGCCGGTGCGCGACGGCGAACGACACGAGCAGCCACGACGCCAGGCCGACCGCCCCGAAGGCCAGCCAGCGCCTGCGGCGCTTCGTGGAAAAGAACCGATCTCGGTTCGTCGACATCTGTCGTCCCCCCATTCCCGTCGCGGCTTCAACTGATCCGGTGCGTGGTCGTGTTGGGACGGGGTTCCGTCTTCGTCGGCTCCGGTTCGGGGAGCGACCGGAAGTAGAAGTAGACGGCGGTCAGGGCCAGGAGGACGCTCGCCAGAGCGCCGGCCCAGCATGCGGTACGATAGAGCTTGAGCGAGTCCACCAACTCCCTGGCCTTCACCCCCTCGGCGGCCTCGACGATCGGCCGCGCCTCTTCGAGCTCGCGCTCCTGGAGCGTGTTGGCCTCCTCCAGCGCGGCGAGCCGCTTGCGGAGATCGGGCGCGTCCTTGGCGTCGACCTCGGCCTCCTTCAGCTTGGCTCGGGCCTCGTCGAGTTCCGTGGCCAGCGTCTTGGCGCGGAGGCCGAGGGTCTCGTTGACGGCGAGCTCGGCCAGCAGCCGGTTGTGCGACTCGTCGCGCGCCCTGGCGGTCTTCTCGTAGCGCTC
This sequence comes from uncultured Isosphaeraceae bacterium, assembly GCA_937907405.1. Lineage (GTDB taxonomy): Bacteria > Planctomycetota > Planctomycetia > Isosphaerales > Isosphaeraceae > Paludisphaera. The sequence goes on from CALCIC010001060.1 coordinate 5,701, forward strand.
GACGAACTTGCTCGGGTCCTCGCCGCTGATTTTGTCAAGCATCGTGTCGAGGGCGAGCTTCTGGCCGTTCGCCGAGTCGTCGAGCCGTTTTTGAAGCGAAAGCAGCAACTGGGCCTGCTCCCCGAGTTGGGCGTGGACCTGGAACAGCCAGAGGGCGACGGCCAGGCCGACCACCCCGAGAAAGCTGCCGACCACCATGAACAGCGCCAGGATCGACAGCCGCTCGGAGGGGCCGCCGGACTGGGAATGGGGGGGACGACTGAGCATCTTGATGAGCTCCGCCTCAAGGCGAGGTGAAAGGGCCGAGCCCCCCTGCCCCGGCGGGCTGGGGAGGTT
>CALCIC010001061.1 GCA_937907405.1 uncultured Isosphaeraceae bacterium
CTTGTAGCGTCCCCTGCCCTCCAGCTCGACGAGCTTGTAGACCATCGACAACGCTGGGGCGTCGCGCGAGGTGACCAGCTCGGTGCCGATCCCGTAGCCGTCGATCGGCGCGCCGGCGGCGACGAGCGCGGCCAACTCGTTCTCGTCGACGTCGCCCGAGCCGAGGATCTTGATCTCCGTTCGGCCTTGATCGTCCAGAATCTTCCGCGCCTGGCGGGAGAGGCTCGCGAGATCCCCGCTGTCGATCCGGATCGCCGCGACCGGGGCGTCGAGCGTCGCGGCCAGCCGGACGCCTTCGAGCGTGTCGTAGGTGTCGACCAGCAGAGTGGTCGAGTTCGGAAACGCGCGGGCGTACGCGGCGAACGATTCTTGCTCGGCGTCGAACGACTGAACCCACGAGTGCGCCATCGTGCCGACGCAAGGGATTCCCAACCGCCGAGCGGCCTCGACGTGACTGGTCGCGTCAAAGCCGGCCAGGTACGCCGAACGCGCCGCGAGCAAGCCGGCCTGCGGGCCGTGCGCCCGCCTCGCGCCGAACTCGAACAGCGAACGCCCCCTGGCGGCGACGACCATCCGGGCGGCCTTCGACGCCACCAGCGTCGGGTAGCCGAGCGACGCCAGCAGGAACGTCTCGACCCATTGCGCCTGGGGCAACGGCGCCGACACGCGAACCAGGGTCTCGCCCGGAAACACGACGGTCCCCTCGGGCACGGCCCAGACGTCCCCCTTGAACCGGACTTCGCGAAGCATCTCGAAGAATGCGGGCGGCTGCTCTCGGAACGCCGGCCAACTTCGGAGCGCTTCGATCTGCTCGGCCGAGAACGCCAGCCGAAGCAGATCACCGACGGCCTGCTCAAGCCCGGCGAACACCAGGTACGACCGATTCGGAGGCAGCCTCCGCACGAAGACCTCGAAGGTCGCCGGCTCGTCGGCCATTCCGCTGGCATGGTAACCCGCCATCATCGTCAACTGGTAGAGGTCGGTCACCGTCCCCAGCGAGTCGGGGTCGGGCCAAAGCGATACAGGCGGCTCGGCACTCATCGACTGCCTCCGATTCTTCGAGGTCGCAATAACCAGAGCGGCGCATCGGCTTCGGCTGGACGCACGCCCCGGGCCGCCGCGGGATCGACGTCCAGCAGGGTGACGGGATTGAGCGTCGTTGGATACGCTCCGACGAGTTCCCAGTGCTCAAGCAGCCGAGCCGTCGTCGCCGCCGGATCTCCCGACTGTCGAAGCTGAGCCAGATCCACGAGCGCCCAGGCGCCCTCTCCCTGGTCGTGGAGCAAGCCGTCGAGATCGGGCTCGATCCGGGCCGCCGCCCTGCCCCCGAGATAGAAGGTCGCCGGCGGCCGGGCAAGCAGTCGGAGCCCCGGAATCCCTGGGGGCAGATCGCCGAGCGCCCGACCGACGGCGGTTCGCAGGGAATCGCTCGGCGCCAGTACGCCGGTCCCGCGCTCTGCCAGGCTCGGCGTCGGCGTCAGCCAGAGGCCCTGAGCCAACGCAGCCAGACCGCAGAAGCCCAGGAGCGAGGATCGAAGCCCGAACCGTACGATCGCCGTTCCCCCGGGCGCGACGAGTCCCGCGATCGCCCCCGCCCCCGCGATCCAGCCCAGCGACTGGATCGGCAACCACAGGCGGGCATAGGGATGATAGAAAGGCGTCAGGACCGACAACCCGATCCAGGCTACGCCCAGCAGCATTCTCCCCGGTGAGCCGTCGCGACCTGCCATCACCAGCCAGCCGAGACCGATCCACCACGGGAAGGTCGGGGCGAAGACGCCCGCCGCCAGCATCGCCAGCAACCCAAGCCCGCGCCAGGATCGCGCCCAACCTTTGGAGTCCGGCCGAACGAGGATCGCCCCGGCGACCGCCGGCAGCCAGGCCGCGAGACTCCATCCCCAGCCTCCCGAGAGCGCGCCGACCTGTTCGAGCTGGATCGACCAGTGTCCGAACCACGAGTCCAGCGAGCCGACGTATCCGCTGTGATGAGTCAGCAACCCGCGATAGCCGCCGTGGTTCTCGACGAACGCGAACCAGGGCGCGTACATCGCCGCGGCGATCGCCGCCGCCAGCAGGCCGAAGCCCCAGACTCGCATCTGATAGGCCGAGGTTCGGCGCGAAGGGTCGCTCACGGCGATCGCGACGGCGGTCAGCGGCACGACGGCGCCGAGGGTCCAGCCGCTGTACTTGAAGAGTTGAGCCACGCCGACGGCGATCCCCAGGGCGATGCCCCTCGTCGCACTCGGACGCTCCAGGAACCGTTGCGCGACGATCAGCCCGACGAGCCAGCAGAGCAGGAACGACGCGTCCGTGAGCGCCATCCGCGAGAACGCGACATGAAACCCCGAGAGGGCCGCCAGGGCCGCCGCGGCCGTCCCGGCCCCTGCCCCGAACGTCCGGCGGGCCAGCCAGGCGGCGGCCGGTACGGCCAGCGAGCCGGTCGTCACCGAGACCAGGATCGCCGCGACGTCGCTCGGACCAAGGACCTTAAAGGCCAGCCCGACGAGGAACGGAAAGCCCGGCGGAGCGTACGGGACGACCATCGGATCGAGCCCCGAAAGGCCCTGGGGACCGATGGCCCACAAGCCCGAGATCGCGTACACCCCCTCGTCGAAGTGAACCAGCCCAAGCCGACCCAGGGCCCAAATCCGCAACAGGGCGCCGACGACCGTCGCCACGGCGACGAACGCAAACTCGCGAGAAATCGATGGCGACAGAGCCAGGGGGGCCGTCCGGGTCATGGGCCACGATTCTACCGGAACGGCCCTGCCGTCTCCTAGTCGGCGTCGCCGCAAGTCTGCTCTGCTCCGCTGGTTTCACGTGAAACCGGCGTGGCGTGTCGCAGCCCGGCTTCTGGTATCATTCGAGGATCGGCAAGGGTCGTCGGGGGAACCGAGGGGAGGAATCATGGCCGTCACCTTATACACCGACCGCCGGATGATCGAGCATCACGTGCCGCCGCGGCATCCTGAACGGCCCGAGCGACTGGAGGCGATCCTCCGGCACCTCCAGCGGACAGGCTATCTCGCCTCGTGCCGGATGGCCAAAGTCCGCGAGGCGACCGTCGACGAACTCCGTCGGGTCCATCCCGCGGCCTACCTTGAAGAGCTTGAGGTGGTCGACCGCCGAGGCGGAGGCTCGATCGAGGCCGACACCTGGATGTCGGAGCACTCGCTCCGGGCGGCCCGGTTGGCGGCGGGCGCGGGCCTCGACGCGGTCGCCGAGGTCCTCGGCGGTCCCGACCGCCGGGCGCTCTGTCTGGTCCGTCCTCCCGGACACCACGCGGTGCCGACGCACGCGATGGGCTTCTGCATCTTCTCGAACGTCGCCCTCGCCGCCAAGGAAGCCATCATCAGGCACGAACTGAACAAGATTTTGATCGTGGATTTCGACGTCCACCACGGCAACGGCACGCAGGAGATCTTCTACGAATCGCCGCAAGTCGGCTTCCTGTCGATCCACCGCCACCCGTTTTATCCCGGTACCGGACTCAAATCCGAGATCGGGTCGGGCGCGGGGCTGGGCCACGTCGTCAACATCCCCCTGCCCCATGGCACGCCGAGGGCCGAGTACCACGCCGCGTTCCGGTCGAGTCTGCACGCCCTGGCCGACAAGATCAAGCCCGAGTTGGTACTCATCAGCGCGGGGTTCGACGCACACGCCGAGGACCCGGTGGGGGATCTCGGGCTCGACGTCGAGGACTTCGACCAACTCACGCGCGAGGTCGTGGCCGTGGCCGAGACCCACGCCCAGGGCCGAATCGTCAGCCTGCTCGAAGGCGGCTACAACGTGCCGATACTCGCCGGTTGCACCGTCGCGCACCTGTACGCCCTTGGCGCCGAGCCGGCCTTGAAGCATTAAGGCTCATCGCGTCCGATCGGTGGGACGGCACGGTTGCATGTCCGACGTGCCGAGGCGGCTGGGAGACGTGATAGGAAGTGACCCCGACGGGAGTCGAACCCGTGCTGCATGCGTGAAAGGCATGTGTCCTAACCACTAGACGACGGGGCCGTCGCTCTGTGCAGGGACTACTCTAAACGGTTCGACGTCGGCGGGTCAACCCGAACACCGACCGGATCGCCGATTCGAGCCGACGATCCGCCGTGACGCGATCAGACCGTTGAATTTCCCACGGCGACCGCGTAGCCTGGCGGGTGAATCGGTCCAGCGGTCGGAGTTCGACGACGAGGCTTCTTCATGTCCCAGACGATCCTGATGATCACCGGCGACGCCGGCGAGGCGCTCGAGATCTTCTACCCGAAGCATCGATTGGAGGAGGAAGGCTGGCGGGTGGACGTCGCCGCGCTGGAGAAGCGTACGATCCAGACGGTCGTGCACGACTTCGAGCCGGGGTTTGCGACCTACACCGAGAAGCTCGGCTACCGGATCGAGGCCGATCTGGCGATCGCCGACGTCCGCCCCGAGGCGTACGACGGCCTGCTCGTGCCCGGCGGTCGCGCGCCGGAGTATCTTCGAAATCGACCGGAGGTCGTGGCGGTCGCGCGCCACTTCCTTGACGCAAGGAAGCCGATCGCGGCCACGTGCCACGCCCTGCTGATCCTGGCGGCGGCGGGTTCGTTGCAAGGACGAACCTTGACCTGCTACCCCGAGCTCGAGCTCGACGTTCGGGCGGCGGGAGGCCGGTTCGTTAATCGCGAGGTCGTCGTCGACGACAACCTGGTCACGGCGCGCGCGTGGCCCGACAACGGACCTTGGATGCGCGAGTTCATCCGATTGTTGAACGCGCGGGCGAAGGCGACCTGATCCACGATGGATTCAGGCCGATCGCCGCGTTGCAAAATCCTGGGGGTGAATCCATCGCGACGAGAGGAATCCGAAGACCGCCTCGGCGCGTTCAGATCAGTCCGAATCAGGGGTTGTTGACGGCCTTGGAGCCCTGGTCGTGGGACCGGGCTTGATTCTGGATCGCTTCGTAAACCTCACGTCGGTGAACCGTAACGTCCTTGGGAGCCTCGATTCCGAGCCTCACCTTGTCGCCACGGATTTCAATCACCGTTACCGTGATGTTGTCGCAGATTATGATGCTCTCGTTCTTCTTGCGGGAGAGAACCAGCATCGCCGCTCCTCTCTGGTGCCCATCGCGCGGTGCGCGAACCATCCCATGTCAGGACCAGAACGTCCAATGAAGAAAGCGATTCCGTGGTTGCACCACGATCGTCTTTCATCACCTAAACTGTACAAGCAGAAGATGGGCGGTCAAGGGGACGGGGGAATTATTCGTCAAAGGTGAAAAAGATCGACGCGCCTCGCGCCCTTGCCCGTTTTCTGGCGACAGGCCTCGCCATGTGTGTATGGGGGCTCAGTCGTTGCGCGTGTTTAGTGGTCGCCCGAGGCGCTGTAGCGGCGATACAGGTGGCCCAGTCCCAGGTCGTAGATTTCGGCCTCGACGTCCGCTTCGTCGGTGGGATGGATGGTTTCTTTCAGCTCCAGGATCAGCAGTTCGATGAACTTGGCGCGAGCGCGCTGGAGGTTTTTGCGGAACGCCTCGGGGGTCACCGGCGCGCCAAGGATTGCGCCGAGCTTCTCGGTGATCTCGTCGATCGGCGCCTTGGGGAAGTCGCGACGGAGCTGGAGCACGGTGGCGTAGCGATTCTTGGGGGTCGTGGCCTGGTAGGTCTCGAGTCGCGACCAGACGCGCCGGAGCACGGCCTCGCGCCACACTCGGTCGAAATCCTCGTCGGGCTGGGAAACGTCGAGGAGGTCGCCCGGCGGCAACGGCTGGAGCTTCCGGGTCCGGAAATGATCGATGATCAATCGATGCAGCACGGTCCGCAGGTAGTCTCGAAACCGGCCCTTGGTCCGGTCGGCGCCGGCGAGCTTGCCGGTCAGCAGCTTGGTCCAGAACTCCTGGAGCACCTCGTCGGCGAGGTGCTTGTCGCGGACCTTGAGGTGGATGTAGCGTGTCAACGCGTCGTGATACCGACCGACGAGTTCGCCCATGGCCTCCTGACTTTTGGGGCCTGGCGTGTGCGCGCTGCTGATCGTCGTCCAGTTCGTCGGGATCTCGGTCAG
>CALCIC010001062.1 GCA_937907405.1 uncultured Isosphaeraceae bacterium
GGGCTTCGCCGCCGGCTGGTCCGCGATCGGCAACGTCCGCCAGCCGGATTCCGACGTCTTCAGGAAGGCTCGCGTCCTGTCGATCCAACGGCCGAAGGCGTCGTCGTCGGCGGTCGGCGCGCAGGCTCGGAGGATTCGGTCGACGAGTTGGTCGCGCCGGTCCCTCAGCGACGCGCTTGCGACTTCGATCTCGGGAGGGAAGGGATAATCGTTGGTCCATCCTTTCAATTCGGGGTTCGGGGTGTAGTCGTAATCGCTGTAGACGCCCCATTGCTTGACGTCGGCGAAGAACGCGCCCATCGAGTAAAAGTCGCGCTGGCTGAACGGGTCGAACTTGTGGTCGTGGCATTCGCAGCAGCCCATCGTCGAGCCGAGCCAGGTCAGCGAGACGGTCCGCACGCGGTCGGCCGCGTATTTGGCCAGGTATTCGGCGGGCTGCGCGCCCCCCTCGCGGGTCATCATGTTCAGCCGGTTGAAGCCGGTGGCCACGAGTTGCTCGGACGTGGGACGGGGCAGGAGGTCGCCGGCCAGTTGCTCGATGGTGAACGTGTCGAACGGCTTGTTGCGGTTGAAGGCGTCGATCACGTAGTCGCGGTACGGGAAGATCCGCTGGCCCTGGTCGCCGTGGTAGCCGACCGAGTCGGTGAACCGCGCCAGGTCGAGCCAGGGGACCGCCATGCGCTCGCCGTAGTGGGGCGACTCGAGCAAACGGTCGACCAGATGTTCATAGGCTTTGGGGTCGTCGTCCCGCTCGAACGCGTCGACCTCGGCGGGCGTGGGGGGGACGCCCGTCAGGTCGAGCGAAAGCCGACGGATCAGGGTCCGACGGGGCGCTTCGGGGGATGGCTCGATCCCCTTCGACTCAAGCAGGTCGAGGATGAAGCCGTCGACCGGATTGCGGACCCAGTCGGCCCGCTTCACCTTCGGCGGGGCCTGCCTGGTCGGGGCGACGTAGGCCCAGTGCGCCTGGTACTCGGCCCCCTGGGCGATCCAGGCTTTGAGCAGTGCTTTCTGGCGCGCGGTCAAGGTCTTGTGGGCCGCGGGGGGGGGCATCATCTCGTCCCGGTCGTCGCTCATGATCCGCGCGACGAGTTCGCTCTCGTCGGGCTTCCCGGGGACGATCGCCTCCAGCTCGACGGCCGATTCCCGGACGTCGAGCCGAAGGTCGGCCTCGCGATGGTTCTTGTCCGGCCCGTGGCAGTAGTAGCAGTTGTCCGAGAGGATCGAGCGGACGTCGCGATTGAACTCGACCTTGGGGGCCGCCTTCGTCGTTCCGCCGTCGGGCTCCGATGCGGCCGATCGCGATGAGAAAGCCGGCGGGCACGTCAGAAAGACGAACGCCAGCCCTCGTGGAATGATGTTCCAAGCTGAGGATTCACGCACGAGACGGGCCTCCGCGAGCGTTCGCCGGCCGCCGGCGCGCCCTTGCGGCGCGACCTGCCGGGGTTGCAGAGCAAGTATTGGCTCTCTTTGACTATACCCGGCGTCGGGTCGTGCGTCACGCTCCGCCTCGCGGGCGTCTCGGGCCTGGGCTCCGTCGTCCCACGCCGGCCCGTCTCAACGCCCGTCTTCCGGGGACGAGTCTCGATAGAGCCGAGCGAGGTCCACCATGATCTTTTCGAGTCGGTGGTAGTAGGCGTCGTCGGGGATCGCGCCCTTGGTGGCGCGGAGGTCGGAGGCGGCGCGTTCGAGTTGGTCGCGGCGGTCGCGGACTTCGGGGGACATTCGCTGCTCGCGGTCGTTCTTGATCAGGTGAAGCTGGTGGGCCCGCGCGCCGTCGGCCGTCGCGCCGCTCTTCACGCGCTTCGTGGCGTGGACGCCCCGGAACCAGTCGGCGGGGGTCCCCAGCTTGTCGCCGTCGTCGTCGATCAGGGCGTGCTCGGTGGCCAACCGGGCCTTGGAGCGGTAGAACTCCTGAGTCCGGGCGGAAGCGGTCAAGAAGGCTTCCAGCAGCGAGACCTGGCCGTCCTTGTCGAGGTCGGCGGCGGAATCGGCGATCGCCTCGGCGAGGTACTGGCCCAGCCTCGCGAAGTTCTGCTCGTCGCCGCTGCGGGTCGCGGTCGCCACGACCCGATCCGCGCCGGAAAGCGCGTTGATGAACGGCCCGCTCGACGAGGCGCAGTTGACGACCGCCAGCGGCCGCTGGATCGGCTTCAGCCATTCGGCCAGCTCGGCCGCCGCGACGTCCGGACCGCGGAGGTTGAACTTGGGCTCGCGGCCGTCGAACGTGCCGTGGCCGATCAGGACGATCCAGAGCGGCTCGCGGCCGGCCGTCCCCTTGTCGGCGATCGCCTGCTTCAGCGCGTCGCGGTCGGCGCCGTCCCCCTCGGCCTCGCCGATCGTGATCGACTCGGCGCCCCCCTTCTCGGCCGCGGCTCGCCAGAGCCCCGCCCAGCGGCGGAACTCGGCGCCGTACTCGGGGGCGCCCGGGGCGCCCACGACGATCAACACGCAGCTTCGGTCGGCGGGATCGGCCGCGGCGAGGCAGAGGGTCATCGTGAGGAGGAGAGCGGGCATGAAGTCGAACCCTTCCGATTCGTGGAGGTCGCGATCAGGCGAGGCCGTTGACGCGCCGAACGCCCCATTCGGCCGTCAGGCAGACGACGGCGAACAGGAAGTAAAACGGGTGGTCCCACAACGGCGAGGTCCAGCGCTCGTTGATCGGCGCCCGACGCGTGGAGAGCCCGGCGACGAACGAATCGAGCGATCCGCCGTCGACCACCTCGCCCCCCGTCTCGGCGGCGAGCGTCTGAAGAAACGCGCGATCGGGCGCCAGCCGCGCGAACTCGTCGGCGGCGGGCTGCGCGGCCCAGCCGGCCTCCCGATCTCCGACGGTCGAGCCGTCGACGGCCGTCACCGTCGCCACGGCCCGATACGCGCCGGGGTGTTTGGGTACGTAGGTCGCCGCGTACAGGCCCGCCTCGCGGTCGTCGGGCGCGGCGTCGAGCGTCATCGAGTCGCCGCCGGGAAGCGTGATTTTGATCGAGGCCCTGGCGTCGTCGAGCGGCTTGTACTCGGGATCGCGCGCCCGAACCAGGATCTCGACGGCCGGCGTCGGCGAGTCGGGCTTGGGGCGAGCGACGACGTCGACCCGGCTGGGGACGTCGCTCACCAGCCACCGCGCGGCCTGTCGCCACGACCGTTCCAGGTCGCTCTCCTCGGAATCTTGCTTCCGCATCCCCCACCGCCAGAGGTCGCCGACCAGGAGGGCCGCGACGTGCCCCCGGCCGAACGTCTGCGCCACCAGCGCGGGGACGAGTCCGCCGTCGGCGTCGCGGGCCTCGGCGAGCGTGACGGCGCCCGGCTTGATCCGGCCGACCCGGCTGAGGGTCTCGAACGCCGGCATCGACGCCAGCCGCGTCCGCTCCTCGTCCTCGGTCTTGCGGGTCCGCACCCAGGGTTGAAGCCAGCCCTCGCGGGTGAGCGCGAGCCGATATTCGCCCCCCCCGTCGCTCTCGCCGTCGACCACGTCCGAAGCGCCGTTGAGGTAGACCGGCAGCAGCTCGCCGACGGGCGTGCGGTCGTACTTGCCGTCGGTGAACGAGTCGGGGCCCCCCAGCATCAGCAGCCCGCCCCCCCGAACGCTGACGAAGTTCCTCAGGAGCGCGAGCTGGTCGGGCGTGAAGAAGGCGGCCTCGACGTCGTCGAGGATGATCGCGTGGTAGGCGTACAACTCGTCGACGGCCTTCGGGAAGCCGTCGCGGAGCTCGACTTCGTCGCGGGTGCCCAGCCGGACCAGCACCGCCTGATCGGCGGTCTCGGCGGTCTCGGCGTCGGGATTGTCGAACCCGTCGAAGAACGGGTTGGCCGAACGATCGCCGCGGGCGCTCTGGAAGTCGAATTTCGGCTGGCGGCGGGCGATCCGCAGCAGACCGACGAGATCGATCTGCTCGTCCTCCTCAAGCGCCCGGCGGAGGAACTTGAACTCCCAGTTGGGCCGACCGGCGACGTACAGGACGCGGTAAGCCCCGCTCCCCTGATCGACGACCACCAGCCGGCTGTTGTTGGCGAGCGTCTGCTCGCTCGACTGGACTGCGACCGCCGGCTTGCCCCCCTCCTTGGGCCTGGCTTCCTCAGAGGCCGGAAAGGCGCGGACGGTGTAGAATCCAACGCCCTTGCGCAACGGGCGGAACTGAAACCGGAAGCTCAGGGGTTTGTCGTCGCTCTCGGGCTTCGCCTCCTGGCGCTGAAGCTCCGCGCCGGTCTCGTCGACGACGGTTGCGACGATCGGCCGCCCCTTGAAGCCGACGGCCGCCACGTCGGCCCGAAGCACGACCGGCGCGGACTCGAAGTTGGTTTGACTGACCGACGTCTCGCGCACGCCGACGTCGCGGACGACGCCGGGCGACGGCGGGACGACGGGATAGATCGGCGGCAGCGACGACCAGTCGAGATCGCCCACGTCCGTCCGGCAGCCGTCGGTGAACAGCAGGACGCCGGCCAGCGGCAGACCCCGGAACCGCTTCGACAACGCCGCGAGCGAACTCCCCAGCGACGACCCCGAGCCTTCGAAGGACAGCGTTTCAAAGCCGTCGACGGCGCGGAGGTGGGAATCGAAGACGTAGTTGCGGACGTCGAAATCCTGCCCGAGCCGCGTCTTCCAGGCGGCCTCCGGCCCGAGCCGCTCGCGAACCCAGTCGCCGCGCGACCGGGCCTCGCCGTCGTCGCGGATCTGGAGGCTCTGGCTGTCGTCGGCCACCACCGCGAAGGCGTTCGCCCCGCGCCGGGGCCGCAGTCCGGATAGGAGCGGTTCAAGCAGGATCAGCGCCAGGGCCGTCACGGCGAGCGCCTTGAGCGCCGCGCAGGTGATCCGCACGGCGGGCCGCCCACGGCCAAGGCCGTAGCTCCAGGCGATCACGAGGAACGCGAGCCCCGTCAACGAGGCCGCGGCGGCCCACCATTCGGGGGCGCCCAGAATCAGCGTCGAGCCCGTCATCGGCCGCTCCCGAGGCGTTCGTAGTAACGTCGGACCCCTTCGGCGAACCGGGGCGGAACGGGGTCGCGGTCGATCGGAACCAACGAATCAGGCGACTCGCGACGGCGGACCTCCTCGGCGATCTTCGTATGCAGCTCGCGGATCGGCTCGGCGACGAGACTCTTCAACTGGTTCCAGTCCGGCTCCTTCGAGTGCCGCTTGAACTCCTCGCGCGCACCCCGAACCCGGTCGCGTATCCGGGCCGCCTCGGCCCGCAAGCCGGGATCGTCGAGCAGCTCCTCCACGTCGCGCATCCGGTTGGACCACTCCCGATAGCCCTCGCCCCGGATCGGTCCCCCGAGGCCGCCACCCTCCGGCCCCCGCTCCAGCCCTTCAAGCAGCCGATCGCCGTCCGACTGCCTTCCCCCCCCGCCTTGTTGCCCCTGCTGGCCTTGTTCTCCCTGCTGGCCTTGTTGCCCCTGCTGGCCCTGCTGTTCTCCTTGTCGTTCTCCTTGCTGGCCCTGCTGGCCCTGCTGTTCTCCTTGTCGCTCTCCCTGCTGGCCCTGCTGTTCTCCTTGCTG
>CALCIC010001063.1 GCA_937907405.1 uncultured Isosphaeraceae bacterium
GGCGTGGACCGGGCGGCCGGAGTCGGAGGTCAGCCGGGGCCGACGGGACCGCCCCCCGGCGGGGGCGGGAAGACGATCGGCGGATCGGTTCCGGGGAACGGACCGGGGCTCGGCTCGGGGGGGGGCGGGGGATCGTCCGGAGTCTCCGGCGGTGGGACCGGCACCGTCGGGTCGGAAACCAGGACCACCGGCGGATAGGCGACCATGCGACTCAGGCTCAGTCGCGGCTCGAGCGACTCTCCGAAACTTCGGTATCGAAATTCAGAAAAAGTCTTCATGCGTGGATCCTCTTTCGGGTCAGGGGTCTCGTGGTCGAACCGTCCGGAATCCGCGAGGGCGAACGCCGTCGCCTCCCGCATCACCCAACGGCGCACACTCTTCGTAAGAGTGATCCGCAATTCCGATGGGGGTTTTTCACGAATCTGGGAAATTTTTCCCGAATTCACAAAATATCCCCGTTTCGAAGTCTTGCGAGATCGGGGAACCTCTGCGGCTGGGGCTCGGCGCGAGGCCGGCGCGCGAAGAGGCGGCGGAAGAGGAGAGGCGTCCCTTCCGCCGCCGGGGGTGCGGCAATCAGGCTTCGACGGCCGGGAGATCGGACGCGAGTAGCCGTGTGAGTCGTTCGCAGGCGGCGATCTGGAGCCGGTCGAAGGCGAACTGGACGCGGACGTTGCCGTGGGCGTCGGGCGACCGAAGCTGCAGAATCGGCGTAATCGCCTTGATCCACAGTCGGTTTTGCACCTCGAACGCTTCATAGCGGACGAAGTCGTCGGCCAGGATCTCGGCTTCGACTTCGATCTCCGAGTCTTCGAACTGGTTCTCGTCGGGGGTCATGGCGGGCTCCCTTCTCCTGGACTTCGGGGCGGGAAATGTTGCGGGGGGGTGGCGTCGAGGCAGTCGAAGCAATCGCCCGAATGGACGACGCCCGCGCGGCCTTTCCCGGATGTGCAAGTTGCAAGGCCGCCGCATCCGCAGTCGGATCGCTCGATTCGATGCGGGCAGGATTTCATCGCGGTCAGCAGGGCCATCGTCTCTCCCAGCCCGCGCCGGGGGCGGGGCGACGGGGGCGGCGGGTCGGACCGCAGGGCCTGGAGGTAGGCGGGCGCATGGTCGGGATGGTCGGGGTCGACCAACTCGCAGAGTCGTGCGACGGAGACGCCGGCGCACGAAGTTCCGGGCGCGACCGGGCAGTGCCGGCACCGCGCCGGTTCCTGGCGTGGAGCGATCATGGGCGGGGATCGCCTGTATTCAAGGGGGGGGACGACGTGACGGGCGCGGCCGCGGGCACGGCGTTAGGTCACGGGCGGCGGGCGACGACGAACAGCGAGGTGCCGGACTTCAGCGCGCCCCGGACCGCCGGCTTTTCCTCGATCCGAAAGGCCAGCGAAAGCAGCCACGACGCGGCCTTCGGCGGCAGCGTCAGGTGCCGCCGGTACACGTCCGCGGCGGAGTCGCCGGGGCGCGACCGGGGGCGGGCGCGCTGGCGGACGAGCACGGGGACCAGCCAGCGGCCCCACCAGAACGTGCGCTCGATGTGCAGGCCGGAGCCGTCGAATGCGGTGGCCAGCGTGTCGGGAAGGTAGCGGCGACGGTGTCCTTGAACGGCGTCGAATTCGGAGAACAGAGCCGGCAGAGCGGGTACGCTGACGATGAGGACGCCCCTCGGCTCGACCAGTCCGGCGAGCCGTTGGACGGCCTCGCGGTCGTCGTCAAGGTGTTCGATCACGTCGAGGGCCAGCACGGCCTGGTAGGGCTTTGCGGCCTTTAGCGGTTTGGTCAGGTCGGCCTCGATCAGCTCGCGGTCGGGGCGGTCGAGTCGTTCGAGGATGCGCCGCGAGACGTCCATGCCGACGGCCTGATACCCCTGGGCCTCCAGCGCCTCCAGGGTCGTCCCCCAGCCGCAGCCGGCGTCGAGCACCCGAGCCGGCGGCGCGACTTGCAGGTCGTCGAGCAGCCTCAGCGTCAACTTCGTCCGGGCCCGCCACCAGGGATGGCGACGTACCACGTCGCCCAGCTCGACGAGGATTTCCTCGGCCATGTTGTCGTCGGCCGCGCCTTCGGACCAGCGGTCGATCATGGCCGCTCGACCTTTGGTTGGGCGTCGTCTCGTCTCGGCCCGCGCGATCGCCGGGCTGGATCGTCGCGGACGATGTAGGAGGGCCGCCGTTTGGTTTCAAGAAAGATGAGCCGGATGTACTCGCCGATGATCCCCAGGCTGAAGAGCTGGATCGAGCCCATCAACAGCACCGTGACCAGCGTGCTCGCCCAGCCTCGGGGCGAGGTCCCATTGGCGACCGCGTCGGTGAACACCCAGACCAGCAACGCGACGGCGATTGAAATCGTGAACAGGCCGAGATACGTCACGAGCCGCAGGGGGCGGCCGCTGAAGCTGATCAGGCCGTCGACGGCCAGCGAGACCAGCCCGGACATCGTGTATTTCGGCGAGCCGTCGGCGCGGGCCGATCGGTCGTAAACCAGGCCGAGTTGACGGAAGCCGACGAACGACCGCAGGCCGCGGACGAATCGCATCCGCTCGGGGAGGTGGCGGAGCACGTCGACCACCTGGCGGTCCATCAGGCAGAAGTCGCCGCTGTCGAGCGGGATGTCGAGGTCGCTGATCGCGCTCCAAAGTCGGTAGAACGCGTGATAGCCGAGCCGTTTGAGCCAGCCTTCCTTGCGTCCCCGCCGCACCGCGTAGACCACCTCGAAGCCTTCCCGCCATTTGTCGACGAAGTCGGCGATCAGTTCGGGAGGGTCTTGAAGGTCGCCGTCGATCACCACGACGGCCGAGCCGCGCGCGTGGTCGAGCCCGGCGGACACGGCCGCTTGATGGCCGAAGTTGCGACTCAGGCGGACGACGACGACGCGGGGGTCGTTCCGGCTCAGGTCGTCGATCAACTCGGGAGTCTCGTCACGGCTGCCGTCGTCGACCAGCACGATCTCGTAGTCGAGACCGATCGCGCCGACGGCGGCCGTCGTCCGTCTGTACAACTCGGCGACGTTCTCGCGTTCGTTGAACAGCGGCGCGACCACGCTCAGCTCGGGTCGGGCGTTGGATGATCGAGGCGGATCGCTCATGAATCGGGCATCGGGGACGGACTCGGACTCGGAATCGGGCTCGAAAAAAACTCGCTCGCCGACGCCTCATCTTGGACGCTCGTCCGCGACGGGGCAAGGGGAATCCTCGCGGTTTCGCCGCCGGTCACTGGGTGATGGTGAATTGTTGGTAACCGCGATCGGCGAGCGCCGGGCAGGTCGAGGCCGTCACCTGATACATCAACAAGAATGGGTCGCAAATCTGCTGAACGAGCGTCAGGGCGTTCGAAACGGCGGTTGAGTTTGAGCAGCTTTGGGACGGGCCGTCGGGACACGCGCCGGAGGTGAAGATCGTCACCGAAAAGACAACTGCCCCCCCCTCGCAGGCCAGGCGGAAGGACAACGGGCCGACGCAGTCGTTCCGCCACTGATTCATGCCGTCGTACGTCAGCCCGACCGTGCCTCCGCCGGAGATCGCTCCGGACCAGGAGACGGTCAGGCCTCGCCTGGGGATCGAGCAGGGCGAGCACGGGAGGTTGCTCGGCGGCGAGCCGGAAAGGTCGGCCACCCATCGCCCGCCGGTCGCGTGCGCGACGACGAACTCGCCGATCACGGGCGGACGGCCGCCGACCATGACGACGGGGATCGGGCGGCTCGAATCGACGACGACCGTTCCGGGGGCGCCTTCGGATTCGCTTCCGCTGATCCGCGTGGGGAGGACCAGGAAGGTGTGATCGACTGCGGCGGGCGTTGCTCCTCCTGAGACCACCTGGCCGATGAACCGGGGTTCTCCCCGGGGCGACAGGGCGTCGCGCCCGGGGTTGCGGAGCCGACTGCGATCTCCTTCAAGATCGCGAGCGGCCTGCCATCTCAGCCGCAAGGGACGGAGCGGGTCGAGCGTCATGTTCCGGCTTCCTCGTCGGGTCGAACGATGCATCAGCCCTCGAATCGAAACGTCCAGCGGCCCGCGCACGACTGGGCGATGAGCTTGGCGCCCACGGGAGGGACGCGCGATCCGAGGTTGTAGACGAAGAACGTCCTCGTGGGATCGGCGATGAACGTGGCGGCGCCCCCTTCGGTCTCGAGGCCGTCGATGCGAACCGGCGAGCAGGCGAAGAAGGCGTTGGCCGAGGACGGGTAGAGCGCGACGGCCTTGGTCTGCACCAGCAGGGCGACGGACCCGTCCTCGGCGAACCGCGCGGCCCGCCCGTCGGCGTCGACCGTGGCTTCATGGCGGTCGCGGAGGATGCGAGCTTCATAAGACATAATTTCATCCCAGCAAAAAAAACATGAACACAGTGCAACGATCGTCAATCGATTGCGTCGGCGCGGGCGTCGGTCAGTTCGACGACGGTGGCTTGCCGGTCGGCGGCGAACTCCCACGAGACGGCCGAGATGACGGGATAGACGGGGGACTCCCCCTGATCGGATCCGACGTTCGTCTGCATCCCGACGTCGCGGCCGTTGATTCGGGCGACCCGGTCGCCAACGCGGTAGGCGGTGATCAGGCTGGGGATGGTGACGCTGCCGGTCAACGGCGGGAGCTCGTGGGCCGACCGGAGCTGGTCGGCCCAGGCCAGGGCGCGCGCGGTGTCGTCGCGGAGGACGAGCGGCGCGTCGCCGTTGTTGAAGGCCGATCGCGCGGCGACCGTCTCCATGCCGAAGTGGTCGCGCGCGTCGATCCGGCGACGGCGGCTGAACTTCGTCGGAGAGGCGGGCCGGGCGTCGACGGCGGCGGGAACCATCAGGTCGTCGTCGACCACCGTGGTCAGCCGCAGAACGAACCGGGTGTTGGGCGCGGCGGGGTTCGCCTGGCTGGTGACGGCCCGGAGCGTACGACTGGGCTCTTGCGGGTGCGTGCCGGTGAACTCGCCGATCGGCCAGGCGTCGGGATCCTCGACGGCGATGAACACGCCGAGCCGATCCTCCAGCAGTTCCCAGCCGCCGGAGATCGGCTGCCAGTCTCCAGTGCCGTCCCAGACCGCCGGGGCGGCGCCGCTGTAGTTGCGCGAGACCGCGAGCTGCGCCCGGAGCGGGCGCCCTTGGGCGTCGCGGGTGATGAGCGAGGACGAGCCGGCGCGGAGCCGCTTGACGTAGGTCGCGCCGCCGTTCTCGTCGTCGGGAAACACCGGCGAGAGGTCCAGCGCGGTGGTCGACCACGACGCCCCGGTCTGGTCCCAATGGCCGTCGCCCGCCTCGTCGGCGACGTAGTAGCGATACTTTCGCTGAGCTTCGCCGGCGGCCGCGGCGAGGTTGGCGCGGAGGAACTGCGCGCGATTCGAGGACGTTTCGTCGCCGACCGCCGGGGTGAACCCGGGCGCGAGCACCACGGAAAGCTCGACGCGGCGTTGGTCGGTCTCGACGGTCACGGCGTTGACGATCGGCCGGGCGTCGCGATGCAGGTGCATCGCCGAGACGTTGCACCGCGCCGGGTTGAGGTCGTCGCCGGCCTCGGGGAGCAGCAGCTCGCGGATCAGGCCGGCGTCGTCGGCGTCCTTGCGATAGATCTCAATGTCGTTGCGAGGCGATCCCGCGCCGTCTTCGCCGGTGACGAACCGAAGGCCGAACCCCGCGTGGTCGAGCTGCGCGGCCAGCGCCTCGGGCCACGGAGTATTGGTCGCGTCGAAGTCGCGGACGACGACGTCGGCGGCCGAGTATCCCTTGTCGGCGCCTTCGGTCATGTCGACGAACGCCGACCCCTCGGCCGGCGGCCGCGATTGCAGCAAGGCGTCGAGCTGCTCGAAATCGGGGTTGTTCACGTACGATTGATCATTATAAACCCCCAGGATGTACCGGACGAACTTGCCGAGCGTCCAGTAGGTCCGAGGATCAGGAACGCGGTCGACGTCGGGGTCGAGGAAGACCGGGTGGCTGGACGACGGGTCGTCCCGCCCGACGTCGGCGCCGTCGGGCGTGCAGTTGGGGCGGCCGTCGGGGTTGAATCTCGAGGGAAGCTCGACCGCGACGACGTCGCCATCGACCGGGTCGTCGGCGTGGCGCTGGCGTCGGCCGCCGATCGGAGCGTCCCAGCAGCGAACCGCCGCGCCCACGGCGAGGAAGCCGACCCGCTGGGAACGCTCGGTCAGGTCGACCCGGGGAGACTGGGCGAAGCCGTCGAAGAGGACGCGATTCGTCCCCGAAGGGCTGACGCCCAGGACGACGAGCCGGTCGTCGTTGCGGACGACGTACGGGCCGTCGGCGTCGATCGGCCAAAGCCCGCCGAAGTCGTTCGGCGCCGGCGCCGAGGCGTCCGCTCCGTCGAGCACGTAGGCGAACCGAGCCGCCGGCGGCTCCGGCCCCTCGCGGTACTGAATCTGCTCGCAACGCACGTTGGGAAGGGCCGAGTACCGCGCGTCGCCGGTCTGCGTCGGGTCGTAGCGGCAGACGCAGACCGAGGCCGCCGGACTTGACAGCGGCGCATCGTACGGATCGAAGTCGAAAGATCCAGGCATGCCGATTCCCTTGGAACGTATCTTGATGCGGAAGGCCGAATACGAGGACGCCGACGACGATCAACCGAGCAAGCCCATCGATTTCAGGTCGTTGATCAGGGCGTTCAGGACCTGAGTCGTGTTCTCTGCGGAAACTCTCAGATTCTCATATGCAACGCGGAGGTTGTTCAGGTCGGCGGCGGCGGCGTAGGGGGAGCCGGCCTGACCGCTGGCGAGTCCGCTGTAGGCGGTCGAGGCCGGCGCGGCGGTGTAGGCGTTCAGGGTCCGCCCGTTGGTCGCGTAGTTCTGGACGTACGAGCCGGGCCGGGCGACGGGCGAGGCGTTCCAGAAGCCGAGCTTCTGAGAGGGGGCGGTGCCGATCCGGGTGCCGGTCGACACGCCCAGCGCGACGTCGGCGCCTTCCGCCAGCGCGCCGCCGGCGAGCGGCAGGAACGGACGGGCGCCGGCCCCGGCGACCCCGCAGACGACGCGGTCGTCGGTCAGGCTGACGACGGCCGTCGTGTTCGTGACGACCGTCGCCAGCGGAACGTGAGGCGTCGCCGGATAGCCGGTCGTCGAGACGACGAGCGAGCCGGCGTCGGTGAGGTAGAGCACCGAGGTCAGGCTGGGCGGCAGCGTCGTCGAGGCCGATCCGGAGAACGCGCCGACGGTCCCGTCGGCCTTTTGGAACCGGCCGGACGCGGCCTGGACGATCAGGCTGGCGCTGGGGGACTCGGCCGTGGTGACGCACAGCCCGCCGATCGGCGCCAGGGCGTCGAGGGCGTCGGCGTTCGCGTTCAGCGGCAGGTTCCAGTTGCGGTCGGCGACGGCGGGCTTGGCGAGCTTGGCGTTATGCGTGTAAATCGTCGACATGAGAGGATTCGCTTCCGGGTTTCAGGCGGGGCTGGTGTTCCACGAGAGCGTCGCGCGGCGAGTCAGCGGATCATACGAGTACAAGAGCCGCGAACCGTCGGGGTACGCGCCCGGCGGCCGGGGGGGCGCTTGAATGGAGGCCGAGGCCAGCATCGGGGG
>CALCIC010001064.1 GCA_937907405.1 uncultured Isosphaeraceae bacterium
GCGTTGCCGGCAGTGGTGCAGAAGCACTGACCCTGGGCGTTGGGGTCGGCCTGGCGGGCGACCTGGACGACCCGCGCGGCGATCCGGATCTGATCTTCCTCGCCGAGCCCGAGGATCTCATGGCCCGCCGGGCGGTGCACCACCTGCCAGGCCGGGACCTTGTCGCGATACCGCGTCACCGCCTGGCGGACCAGGTCGGTCGCGAACCCGCCGATCGCGTCCGGGTCGCCGTCCCAGAGCCAGATCCAGTCGGGCAGCGCTCCGTTGCGGAACTCGATCAGCGGCCCGACCTCGACGTTCAGGCGATGGCGGCGGCACCAGGCCAATCGGGCGTCGATCAGCTCCCAGCGGTACTTCCCCTCCGAGGGGGCGAGGTCGCGCCATGAGACGCTGATCTGGGCCGCGTTCGTCGCCGAGGGCCAAGGGACCGAACCGGACGTCTTCTCCGGGTCGCCGTTGAGGACGCATCCCAACTGCGTCGTCAGCTTGCCGGTCGAGGCCGTTCGATTCTGGAGGACCTGCGCCATGTACGATTCGGTCAGGACGTCGGCGGCCCGGCTCGAGGCCTGGAGGCTCTCCTGAGAGGCTTCCAGGCAGACGCCCGGCTCGTCGGCGTACATCGCCGCGCGTACGAAGGCGCGGCGGGCCGTCGCGAGCAGGTCGTTCAGCTCGGGGGTCGTTCGCAGGCCCATCTGGGTCCAGTCGGCCATCTGGTTGCGGACGTCGTTGAGCTTTCCCCGCGCCAGCTCGAGCGACAGCACGTAGGGCGTGGAGCCTTCCGGGAGCGTCGCCGTGCCGACGACGGGGGCGCCGTGACCGGCGATCGGCCACGGAACGAACAGCCGCGCGCTTTCGCTGTTGTCGCGGGAGCACGTCATCAGGCCGTTGCGGACGTCCAGGCCGAGCCGGCCCGGAGTCCGATCAAGCCCCGCGACGTACGCCTTGCGAAAGCCGGCCGACCGCGCTTCCAGATCGCTGGAAGGCAGCCGAAACTTCAATACCCCCATGCCTTCCGTCCATCCGAGACCATCGGTCTGCGTTCCGTGTGACTCAGCAAGTCGAGCGGCCGATTCGCCCGCCGTCGCCTTCACTGACCTTCGCGTGTAAGTCTACTTACAAGGATATCCCGGCGTCCAAACATTGACCAGAGAGCGATCTTCAGCGGGTCGGCCCGCCTCCACCGCGATTCCACTCCGTTTACTGGGCCGCGACGGCGGTCGCTCCCCCGTTTTCTTCTCTCGGGAAGACGGCTAACCTAGGTCCAAGTGTCGCCATATTCGATCGACGACTTGAATCGGCCTTCCACCGGCGACGACGATCCCTCTTACCGCCGCGTCGCTCCGCCGACGCTTTTTGTCGAGTCTACACCATGCCTTCGGTATTGATCGGTCCGTTGCTCATCCGCAAGCAGCCCGGCCCGTTTCGGACGATCCTGACGGACGCCGGCTTCGACGTCGTCGACCCGGACGGCGAGACCAACGCCCTGAGCCGCGACGAATTGGTCAAGCACCTGCCGCGCGTCGACGCCATGGTGGTCGGCGCGGAGCGGCTGACGCCGGACCTCTTCGACCTCGCCCCCAGGCTCCGGGTGGCGGCGCGGACGGGGGTCGGTTACGACCTGGTCGACCTCCCTGCCGCCCGCGCGCACGGCGTGGTCGTGACCATCACCCCCGGCACGAACCAGGAGAGCGTCGCCGAGCAGGCGTTCGCCCTGCTCTTGAGCCTGACCCGCAGCGTCGTCCGCAACCACGACGCGATCCGAGGCGGAGGATGGGATCGGCGGATGGTCGATCCGCTCCGAGGCAAGACGCTCGGGTTGATCGGTCTGGGACGGATCGGCCGGGCCATGGCCGTCCGCGCCCGGGCCTTCGGCATGCGCGTCGTCGCCCACGACGTGGCCGCCCCGACCGAGTTCGACGCCTCGCAGGCCATCGATCGCCACACCCTCGACCAACTACTCGCGGTCTCGGACGTCGTCAGCCTGCACGTCCCCGTCACCGAAGAGACCCGCAACCTGGTCGACGCCCGGTTCCTGGCCAAGATGCGGCCCGGCTCGTACCTGATCAACACCGCGCGGGGCGGCCTGATCGTCGAGGCCGACCTCCGCGACGCCCTGGCCTCCGGCCACCTCGCGGGCGCCGGGCTGGACGTCTTCCAGGTCGAGCCGCCGGAGCCCGGCAACGCGCTCTTGAAGCTGCCCAACGTGGTGTTCAGCCCGCACGTCGGAGGGACCGACACCAAGTCGATGAGCGACATGGCCGCAATGGCCGCGCAGTGCATCGTCGACCTCCACCAGGGCCGCTGGCCGACCGCCTGCGTGGTGGACGCGTCGCTTCAAAACGGCTGGAAGTGGTGAGGCGAGGGGAAAACGAATGCGAGCGGGAAGTCCCCCGCTCGCATTCGGCGTCGACGTCTTATCGATGCAAGGCCCGATGGGTGGACGAACCAGGCCGATCAGACCTGGAACGACGAACCACAGCCGCAGCTCTTGGTCACGTTCGGGTTGTTGAAGACGAACCCGCGCTTCTCCAGGCCGTCGTAGAAGTCGAGGACGGTGCCGTCGAGGTAGGGGTCGTACTTCTTTTCTACGGCCATCTTGATGCCGTGGACCTCGACCACCCGATCGCGGTCCGAGGTGTCGGTGTCGAAGTTGAGGCTGTACGAGAAGCCGCTGCAACCGCCCCCCTGAACGCCGACGCGAAGGACCGTGCCCTCGGGCAGATTCTGATCGGTGATGATCTTCTTGACTTCGTCGGCAGCCTTCTCGGTAAGGGTCACGCCCATCGATTGAATCTCCTTGTTTTCCAGTCCGACTCGCAAAACCAGCTCGGAACCGCATCGAGCCTACGTAACAATCATACCGCGTCGTCAAATGATTCACATCACAGGGCCGAGGTCGACGACCACGCCGCGCTGTGCTTCCGCAGCCGCGCGACCGCCTCGGCCACGACCTCGATCGCGTAGTCGATCTCGTCCTCGGTGTTGAACCGCCCCACGCCGAACCGCAGGCTGGCGCGGGCCGACTCGTCGTCGCGGCCCATCGCTCGAAGCACGTGGCTCGGCTCGGGGTCGACCGACGTGCAAGCAGCGCCGGAACTTACGGCGACGTCGCGGATCGCCGTCATCAGCGATTCGCCGTCGACGAAGGCGAAGCTGAGGTTCAAGTTGCCGCCCAGCCGCCGCGTCGGATGGCCGTTCAACCGAACGTCCGCCACCCGGCCGACGATCCCCGCTTCAAGCCGGTCGCGGAGCGCCTTGATTCGGTTCGGCTCGTCCGGCTTCTCAAGAAACATCAGCTCGACGGCCTTGCCGAGCCCGACGATCAACGGGACGGGGAGGGTGCCGCTCCGCAACCCGCGCTCGTGGCCGCCGCCGTCGATCTGCGGTTGCAGCCTCACCTGGGGGTCGCGACGCCGGACGTACAGCGCGCCGACCCCCTTGGGACCATGGATTTTATGCCCTGAGAGGCTGAGCAGGTCCACGCCGTCGGCCTGGACGTCGAGATCGACCTTGCCGACGGCCTGCGTCGCGTCGGTGTGAAAGACGATCTTGCGGTCGTGGCAGAGCCGGCCGATCTCGCCGATCGGGTTGAGCGTCCCCACCTCGTTGTTGGCCGTCATCACCGAGACCAGCACGGTCGAGGGAGTCAGCGCCTGTTCGACCGCCTCGGCCGAAACCAGGCCGGTCTCGTCGCACGGGACGAAGCTCACGTTCCAGCCCTCGCGGCTGAGACGCTTCATCACGTCGAGCACCGACTTGTGCTCCGACGCGGCCGTGACCAGATGGTCCCCTCGTCGCTTAAGGGCCGGGAGGGCGCCCTTGATCGCCAGGTTGTTGGACTCGGTCGCCCCCGAGGTGAAGACGATCTCCTTGGGATCGGCCCCGATGGATTCGGCCACCCGCGCCCGGGCCTCTTCAACGGCCTCGGCGGCGTCCCAGCCGAACCGGTGCGAGATGCTGGCCGCGTTGCCGTAAATCTCGTGGAAATACGGCAACATCGCCTCGACGACCCGAGGATCGGGCCTCGTGGTCGAGTGGTTGTCGAGATAGACGGGGGGTCGCGACACGGGTGTGAGCCTCAATCGCTCTCTGGGGAGGGCTGACGGACGACGGCCGCGATCACGCGCGCTCTTTTTTTCAAAGCTTATCTTGCAGATTTTATCCTACGACATGAACCACGCCGAATCAAGGTCGGGAAGCATCGGCCGGGCTCCTCGAATCAGGGGGATTCCGGGTTGTCGGAATCGGGTGGAAGGGGTAGAACGCCGAGTGATTCGCCGGCCGCCAGGGTAGGCGTTCGACTTGCAACAGGACCATGCACGGCAGGGAGGCTGACGTGGGATACGACAAGCGACAGGCGGCGGAGGAGTTCGCGCGGTGGAGCGAGAGCTACGACCGTTGCGTGCTCCAGTGGCTTTTGTTCGGCCCCTCGCACCGCGCCTTGATCAAGCGAATCGAGGCGGTCGCCGGCCGTAAGCCCATCAAGGTACTAGACATCGGATGCGGGACTGGTCTCTTCGCCTCGCGGCTGCGCGAAGCGTTGCCGGAGTCCAAGGTCGTCGGCCTGGATCTGGTGTCGGGGATGCTGGCCCGAGGCGAGCGGCGCTGGAAGTATCACGAGGGGACGGTCTTCCCGGTTCAGGGGGACAGCGAACGACTGCCGTTCGCCGCCGGTTCGTTCGATTTCATCACCTGCGCCAACAGCTTCCACCACTACCCCAACCAGGATCAGGCGGTCGCCGAAATGCACCGCGTGCTCAAGCCCGGGGGCCGGCTCCTCTTGATCGACGGCTACCGCGACGCCCCCTGGGGCTGGTTCATCTACGACGTCTGCGTCACGTTCCGCGAGGGGAACGTCCATCACGCCTCGTCGCGACGGTTCCGCGAGTTGCTCGACCGCGCGGGGTTTCAGGCCGTGGCGCAGCGGGTGCATCGCGGCCCCGCCCCGTTCCTGCTCAACGAGGCCGTCGCCGCCGAGCCGATCCCGGCGCGCTCGGGTCCGCACTTTCGGCTGCGGTCGTCGTCGTCGTTGGCGTCCCAACGCGCGGACGCTTGACCCGACCCGAGTGAAAACCCGTTCATCTTAGGGTCCCCAGGCGGTCATGCTTTGCACGCCAGACCGCTTTGGGGCGCCATGTCGAGATCGGCGAGCGAGAAATCGGCGGCTGACGGTCACTTTGGAGGAAGGTCGGGACTCATCCCGTCGTGGGATGCGCTCTGTCGGCGAAGGCTGCGCGCTGGTATATCTGCTCTGCCCGCGAGCGAAGCGGACGAGCGGACATGGCCCCGCCTATGGAACCTTCCTTTCGCGTCCTTGACCTTCTTCATCGCTAGACGCCGGTCGAACAACCGGCTTGACCGGTCGTCACGCGGTTGGGCGCGTCGCGACGGGTGGAGCAGGATCGTGCAGCTTGACGAGATCGAATGCAGCAAGTGGGAAGACGCGCTCGGCCGGATCGGCGACGGGTTGTGGACCGCCGACGACGCGGACGGCCCGGTTCGTTTGGACGTCGCGCCCCCCCCCTCGGCCGGCGCCCGATCGGCGTTCATCCCCCCCTGCCTGATCTCCGACGTCGGCGAGCCCTCGTTTCGATCGACGCACGGAGTCC
>CALCIC010001065.1 GCA_937907405.1 uncultured Isosphaeraceae bacterium
CCCCCGCCGACTCCGAGACCTCCTCCAGATGCAGCCCGTAACGCGCCGCGTTGCGGTCGGCGGTCGACGCCGCGCCGCCGCCGGCCGTCCGATCCGGCCCCGCGGCCGTCGGCCTGGAGCTTGACGTGGACCGGCCGTCAAGGAACTTGAGCGCCACGAACATGCCGATGAAAACGACGATGACGGCCGCCCGAGTAGAGCTTTTCATGGCTGGGACTCCGAATTACGAGCGGGCCGATCCACCGACCAGGGTCTGATCCCGTCCTGGAACGCGCTCGGCGTGACGTAACGTGTATGATACCGCCGCCAGTCGTCCGGATGTAAGCGATACACCGGATCGTCCTCAAGCTCGCCGGGAGGTGAGTCGTAGCTCGTTTGATCGTGCGACGGCAGCGGCAGGACGGTCTTGGAGAAGGCCGTATTGTAGTCGCCGTCCTTGTTCCAGCCGTCGCCGATCATGACGAAGTCGCGGACCCAGCCCGGCTGCGGCGGCGGAGGCGCGGGGAAGCGGAGGGCCAGTTCGTCCCCCGCGTTGGCGATCACGTAACGGTCGTCGACCATTTCAAGCAACTCGCGGACGTCGCCGAACCGCGTGTAAAAGCCGATCAGATCGCGCCACGGTTGGCCTGTCGCCGCGATCGTCCCGTAGTCCGGCAGTTCGGGCGAGCCGGGATTCGCCTGGGTCATGAGCGAGTAGCCCCGACGACGCAGTTCGGCCGAATCGGGCGCGAGCCGCTGGGTCTTCAATTCGGTCTCGGGCAGGGCCTCCGCGATTGCGAGCGAATCCCAGAATATCTCCAGGTTCGTGCGGAGCCGGAACCGCCGGGGAGCGTCGGCGGCGAACAGGCCGTCGAGATCAAGGAGGATCGTCTTGTTCTTGCCGGCCGGAAAGCCCAGATCGTCGCGGACCACCTTCCAGCCGTCGCCGGAATCGGGAACTTCCAGGATCAGGCCTTGCGGCTTGACGCCGTCTCCCTGGGCGATCGCGACGTTGATCGAGCTGTCGGTCGGATGGATCCAGCCGTTGGCGACGAGCCGGAGCGGCCGGTCGCGCGGGATTTCGTCGCCGACGGTGATCTCGACCCAGTGGTCGCGGGCCACGCCCTGGTAGAAGCCCCGGTCGAAGCCGTCCAGATAGCGGCCGTCGCGTGCGGTCACCAGTTCGGTTACGTCGCGTCCCTGGTGGTCGCGAGCGGAGGCCGGGGGGTGAAGGGGGCCCGTCGCGTGAATCTCCAGGCGCGGCGGTCGGCGGGCGAATCGCTCGTCGACGAAGACCTCGACGCCCGACGGATGGTCGACGACCATCAGCGACGCGTGGTCCCAGTAGTGAGTCTCCCAAAGCTCGGCGGTGATCCGCACGTCGTACGCGCCGTCCTTCGCGGCGAGCTGGTCGCCCCGGATCTTCACCCAGTCCTCGGTCTGGGCGACGCCGGCGGTGTCCTGCGCGTTGATTCGGAGGCCCAGGGGCGATCGCCAGATGAAGTCGGTCACGAACCGCATCGCGGTCCCGTCGTGAGCGTACAGGAACGGGCAAGAGCCCTTGAGCCGCTGCTCGGCGGTCAGCGTCAGGTCGACGTCGCCGTGGCACTCGGTCTGCGCGGTCCCGTTGGGCCAGACGATCCGGGCGATGTCGAAGCCGCGGTTCTCGCCGAGGCCGAAATGGAGGATCGGACCGGCGATCACCTGCGACTGGACGAGCAGGCCGGCCCTTACCTGGACCTCGCCGCCGACGCCGAACGAATTGATCCGGCCGTCGCCGAACGTCTTCGCGCCTCGAGGCCGCACGACCAACCAATGGTAGTCCTTGGCGCCGCGTCCGAGCGCCCGGGCGGGCCGTCCGTCCTCGGCGAGCCCCGCGAGGTCGAGCCGGCCGTCGGCGTTCAGATCGGCCAGGGCGAAGATTCGCAGGCCGGCCGGCGCGGCCGACGCGCGGAAGCCCCCCTTGCCGTCGGCGAGCCGTATCCAACCCCCCGTCGATCCCGCGCCGACGAGGTCGGGCGCTCCGTTGTTGTCCAGGTCCGCGACGAACAGCCGGGCGCCCTCGCCGACGGCCCCCGGCGCGGCGACGGCTTCGACCACGTCCCACGCCTTGCCTTCGTCCTTATTGGTGATCCGAAGAACGGTCCCGTCGGCCCGCATCGCCAGCAGGTCGATCGCCCCGTCGCCGTTCAGATCGGCGACGGCCAGCGAGGCGAGCGCCCCCAGGCCTTCCGGCGCGTTACGCGGTTGGTACTTGCCCGCGCGGTCGTTCGACTCGATCCGCACCGCCCCCCTGGCGTCCAGGAGCGCGGCGTCGGGGTCGCCGTCGCCGTCGAGGTCGGCCCAGGCGAAGTCGCGGAGGTCGCTCGTACCTCCGAACAGATCGATCGACGTGAACGTGCCGTCGCCGTTGTTCCGCAGAACCAGGGTCTTGCCGATTCGGGCGCCGAGCACCAGGTCGAGGTCGCCGTCCATCTCGACGTCGGCCGCCCAGGCGCCGAAAAGATCAGAGCCCAGGACGGCGGGATCGAGCTTGGTCGCCTCGGTCTCATCGGCGAACCTTCCGTCCTCGTTCTGCTTGAAGATCCGCAGCCCTCTCGCCCCGGCGACGACCAGATCGAGTCGAGAGTCGGAGTTCCAATCGACCGCCAGCACGCCGTGAGCCGAAAGGGGCGATCCGGCGCGGCCGATGCCGAGTCGGTACGGCGCGCCCGCTCCGTCGAGCCGCCGCACCGACTCGGCGTCGGCCGAGAACAACGTCGTCGGGCCGTCGCCGGTCAGCGGCGCGGCCACGACCACGTCCGCCTCGGCGGCTCCCCCCACAGGCTCGACCTCGAACGTCAGCGCCTCGTCGGGCGCGGCGACCATGAGCGGCGGCGGCTGAAGTTTCAAGAACGTTTTGACGGACTCGCCGACCGTCCCCACCGGCGTCTCGACCAGGGCGACGGCTTGCCGAAAGATGGGCGTCGGCAGGAGCAGGTTGCGAAGGAAGACCACGCGGGTCGCGGCGGCCCGTGGATTGGTTTGCGCGGCCTGCTCAAGCTCGCCGTAGATTTCTTGCGCCTTCGACGGCCACGACGGGGCGAGCTCGCCCAGCCGTTGCACGGCGTCGCCGAGGATTTTCTCCTCGCCCTGCTTGGCGGCCAGCCGGGCCTGTTCGAGCAGGACGACGACGTTGTCCGGCAGCGATTCCGAGAGCGCGACGGCGAGCCGGAGCGCCTCGGCGTCGCTGCCGGGGTCGGCCTGGCGCTCGACCTCCTTGACCAGCGCGAACCGCGACCGCAGGTCGCCGGGGTCGAGCTCGACCGCCCGCCGCAAGTGCGCGACCGCCTCGGCGTACTGGCCGCGGCGGCTTTCGAGAAGTCCCAGCAGCCCCTTGATCGGCCCACTCTCGGGCGCGAGAGTCTGGGCTCGCTCCAGGTCCGAGGCCGCCCCCTCGTGATCGCCCTGACGGAGCTTCAGCAGCCCCAGGTCGGCCCAGGCGGCCGGCTCCTCCGGAATCAACTCCGTCGCGCGGGCGAGGGCCGTCCTGGCGCACTCGATCGCGTCGGCGTCCAGGGCCGCGACGCCTTCCTGAAAAGCCGAAACCATCTCGCGGTAGACGTCCGAGCCGGGCCCAGGCAAGCCGTCCGCTCCGGGGCCCGGCTTGATCTCGCCGCGTTGGACCAGAAACACGCCGAGCAGCCCCAGTCCGACGAGGACCGCCGCCAGGGCGACGGCCACGATTCGCGCGGACTGAGAACGCGGTGGGGTCGGATCGCTCATGACTGACGCCCTCGGAATCGGCCCGCGGCGGATTCGACGGCCTCGTCGGATCCTCCGCCGGCGAAGTGGAGCAGGTCCAGGATCTCGGCTCGCAGCTTCAGGAACGGTTGACTGTTGCGGAGCCGAGGTCGTTCAAGCGCGACGTCGATCACGATCTCGACCCGACCCGGACGCGGGGAGACGACGACGATCCGGTCGCTCATGTAAATGGCCTCGTCGATGTCGTGCGTGACCAGCACCATCGTCGTGCCGCGAGCCCGCCAGAGTCGGAGGACCTCGTCCTGCATCTTCATCCGGGTGAACTGGTCGAGCGCGCCGAGCGGTTCGTCGAGCAGCAAGACCTTGGGGTGGTTGATCAGCGCCCTGGCGAGCGCCGCCCGCTGCGCCATCCCCCCGGAGAGCTGGTGCGGATAATGGTCGGCGAACGCCTCCAACCCGACCAGTCTGAGGAACTCGTCGACCTCGCGGCGACGGCGGTGGAGCACGCCGCGCGCGACCAGCCCCGCCTGAATGTTGCGGCGGACGGACATCCAGGGGAACAGATTCGGGTCCTGGAACATCAGCCCGCGCTCGGCGCTGGGGTCGGTGATCGGCGCGTCCCCGACCCGCAAGGCGCCCGACTCGGGTCGATCCAGCCCGGCGATGAGCCGCAGCAGCGTCGATTTGCCGCACCCGCTGGGGCCGATCAAGGAGACCATCTCGCCCGCCGCGACCGACAGCGAGAAGCCGTGCAGCGCGTGCACGCGCGAGCCGTCCGCCGAGCTGTAGAATTTGGCGACGTCGGAGAGGGACAGGGACGACCCGTCGTCGATCGTCGCATCGCCGTTGAGCTGGCTCATATCACCACCGGATCATGCCTTTTTGCCAACCGAGCACGCGGTCCCGCACGGCGAACAAGAGCGTCATCAGCCCCGAGAAGAACGCCGCCATGATGATCAACGCCGCGTACACCTTGGCGTATTCCACGTAACCCTGTTGCCACTTGAGATACCAGCCCAATCCCGCCCGCACGCCGACGGTCTCGGCGGCGATCAGGGTCAGGAACGCCGTGCACAGCCCCATGAACAGGCCGAGGAAGATGCTCGGCATCGCCGCCGGGACGGCCACCCGGAAGATCAAGTACCGCCGACCCGCCCCCAGCGTCCGCGCCACGTCGAGATACGAGACCGGGACGTTGGCGACCCCCGAGGCGGTGAGCATCGTCATCGGGAACCAGACCGCCATGGCGATGAGCGCGCTCCCCGAGACGAAGGCGTTGCTGAACAGCGCCATCACGAGCGGGATGTAGGCCGTCGCGGGGATCGGCCCGATCACCTTGAGCACCGGCATCCCCCAGTATCGGACGCCGCGGAACCAGCCGATCAGGATTCCGCTGGCCAGGCCCGCCGCCACCCCCGCGAAATAGCCGGTGAACAGCAGGATCAACGAGTGATACGCGCTCTCGAGCAGCATCCCCCGATCGTCGACCATGCCCACGAGGACCATGTCCGGCCCGGGGAAGTAAGGCAAGGGCATGAGGGCCAGCTTGAGGGTGATCAGGTCCCAGGCCGCGAGGACGCCGATCCCGCCGGCCAGCAGCGGCGCGTTGTGTCGCGCCCAGGGGCGCAGCCTGGGCCACGCCCGGTGGACCGCGGCCAGGACGACCGCCGCCGCCAGGAGGCCCGCGAGCAGCATCGGATAGAGCCGGGTGGGCAGCGGCGATTGTCGGCTCGGCAGCCCCCAGTGGAGCAGCAGCGCGCACGCCGCCGCGACCATCGGCGCGACGAGGGCCGCCGCGGCGCGGCCGCCGCGATCGGCCGGCTCGACGGCCGCCGAACTGATGATTCTCGAATCCCCCGACGACAAGGTCGAAACTCCCGTCATCTCTGCTCCCAGCGGCTCAACGGCCGCAGAAATCGCCCGCGTCGGAAACGCAACCGTCGCACAGAATACGGAGGTCCTTCGCATCGGCGAACAGGGCGGCGAGCCGTTCGGCGCTCAAGGGGGGGGGCGGGCCGCCGCCGGCGACCTGCTCGATCTCCAGCCCCTTGATCCACTCGTCGGTCACGCCGTCGAGGTCCTGCCAGGCGTTCCTGGCCAGTACGGCGGGGTCGGTCGACGAATCGAGCAGGCCGATCTTCTTCATCTCCCTCGACGCCGCCAGGACGCTGTCGCGGCAGTCCACGACGCCGGGGGTGTACTTCAGCTTCGAAATCGCCTGGGCGTTCACATCCACCGACGAGGCGACGTACTTCTTCTCGACCGAGAGCTTGGCGGCGGCGGTCGGGTTGGCGTCCACCCACGCGGCGCCCTTGAGCAGCGACCGGGTCACCTTCGCCGCCGTCGCCGGGGCCTCCCGGGCCAGCTTGCCGCTGACCACCACGGCGCAGCAATACTCGGTGTTGTACGGCTCGTCCACGGCCGAATCGGCGATCGTCCGGACCTTGCCCTGCGAGAGCAGGATCGAACCGATCGGCTCGGCGTTGCACACCGCGTCGACCTGGCCGTTCTCGAGCGCCAACCCCAGGACGTCGGACGCCATCGCCACCCACTCGACGTCCTTGGCCGGATCCATCCCGGCCGCCTTCAAGACCCGGTTGGTGAAGAGGAAGGGGGGACTCCCCAGCGCCGTCTGGACGCCGATCCGCTTCCCCTTGACGTCGGCGACCGTCTTGATGTCGGAGTCGGTCCTCGTCTGGAGCCGCAGGCAGCCCGAGTGGATGCCGCCGGTCAGCTTCACGTCCAGGCCCTTCTCGATCGGCTTGAGCAGATACATGATGAGGTGGTAGTTGGCGTCGAACCGGCCCAGACCGAGGCCGTCGCGCAAGCTGTCCCAGTCGGTCTTGACGAACTCGACGTCAAGGCCCTCCTCGGCGTAGTAGCCGTTCTCGTAGGCCGCGAACATCGCCGCTTCGCACGTCAGTCCGAGATAACCGATCCGGACCTTCGCCGGACCGGAACCAGAAGCCTCCGGCGCGGCCGCCGGACCGCCGCAACCTAGCGAGACGGCCGCGAGACAGCCCGCCGCCAGGATCGACCGCGCGAAGGCCGGGATCGGCCGACGTGGTGCTCGAATCTTCATGTATCCTGCTCCGAAATATGAAGGGAGGAGATGTGTGCGATCGATGCCTTCAACCGACCACGACTCGAGAATCGGGTCGACGCGCTTGGAGAACGTCGGGAACGTCCTCGAAAGGCGCGCTCGATCCGAGTACGCGCCCGCCGCGCTCGCGGAACGCCGCTCTCGGTCGAGCGGCGCCGTCACAAGGACGCGTTTGGCCTCATCAACGACCATCCGCCGAGGGACGCGTCATCGGCCGGTCGTCGGGCGATTCCGCTCGCCGTTCCGCGTTGGCGCGTCCATCGGTTCATCGGCCGGAATGCGCAAGCGCGAACGGACGCGAGGGCGATCGCCGCGGAGGAGGATGGAAGATCGACGGCTTGAGCCCCGTCGGTCGCTCGGCCGGATCCTCGATCGTCGCCGACCACGGAGTGAGAATTGGGAAAACCGCCGGTGCGTTCAGATCGCCCCAGCGGTCCGAGTGGTCGACGCCGAGGATGATCGTCGAGATCGGAACGGGTTCGTGGCTGGAGCAGCCCGGCCCGGAACAGGGGGTGGGCGGGTTCGGGATCGCGCCCGACTGAAGGTCCCGATCCGGGCCCGACGGATTCCCAGACGACGGCCCGCCGGCGAGGAAGCTCTTCAGGTCGTGGTCGATCAGCCACTGTCGAGTGGCGGAGGAGCCGTGGTCACAGCCGGCCAGGACGGTTCGAGGCATGAATACGCCGTGGGACAGGAGGAGCAACAAAGCCCCCATCCCCCAACGTCCCCATCGCTTGAAACCGATGCGTCGCATGACACCCCCGCCGGCGAGCCCGACGCTCGCTGGAACTGGAACGATCCTCGGCGTTCATCTAGAAAACGGGTAAGCAGCCGCGCACGTAATCCGCGGCCAAGTTCCTACCCTGTAACATACACCTCGCCCCCGACCGGTGGCAAGGATCATGGGCCGCGCTTCCAGTTCGGCCCGGCATGGATGAAACATTTAGGTGTTTTTTCTTGCACGACGGGATGTGGGGCACTACAACTGTCTCTTGCCGTTTGTCTTCGAGCGTCGATTCGTCGCTTCGGTGTTCCGACTTGAAGCGTCCGGTCGGTTGTGATTTTTGGAACTCCCTCGCGTTCCTTTCCGCGGAGTCGGCATGATCTCGATGCGATGCATGATCGCGCTTGTGCTGCTTTCGCCGGCTCTGGCGTTCGGTCAGTCGGGGGCCGTCGAGGAGGAAAAGGTATCCAACGACAATCCGGCCCGTCCCTTGCAGATGCCGCCGGCGACGACCGAGGTCAAGGAAGCGCTCGACGACTTCGAGCGGTTTCAACGGCGCGGCGCATGGGAACGCGCGCTCAAGGCCCTTTACTCGATCACCGAGGACCAGGCGCGTCGGTTCGTCGACGGCGACGCGGGGTTCATCGTCCCCGTGGCGCAAAAACGCCGGCAAGTGCTCACGGGCTTGCCGCCGGAGGGGCAGGCGGCCTATCGGCTGTTCTACGACGCCGAGGCGGCGAAGTTGCTCGCCGAGGCCGAGGGGCCGGCGGAACTGGCGAACCTTGAGCGGATTTACTCGGCCTATTTCACCACGAGCATCGGCGACGACGCGGCCGACCGGCTCGGCGACCTTTATTTCGAGATGGGTCGGTTCGACCGCGCGGCCGACTGCTGGCTTTCGATCCTCCGCGACCGCCCCGATACGAACCTCTCTCCCGCGACGATCGCGCTCAAATCGGCGTTGGCCCTGGCCCGCGCCGGACGTCGAAGCGAGTTCGCGCAGGTCCGGGCCGATCTGGTCGACCGCTACAAGGACGACGTGACGACCATCGGCGGCCGAACCGCCGCGCCGGCGGCGTTGCTTCGGCAGATTCTCGAAGACGATCCGGCCGTCGGCGTTTTGGTCGAGACCGCCGACCCCGCGCCCGGGACCGTCGACGCGCCGCTCGACCTCGGTCGCCCGATCGAGCCCGATTGGCAACTGCGTCTCGCCGAGTCGATCGAAGCGGGCATGACGCCCGTCGAGCTGAACCAGTGGCGGTCGACCATGATCAGCGCCGCCAAGCCGGCCGTGACGATCGAGGGCTCGACGCTTTACGCCAATTACATGGGACTGATCTTCGCGGTCGACCTGAACAGCGGCAAGCTGCGGTGGCGCAGCGACGCCTTCCACCATCTCAAGGCCGCGGCCTCGCAGCAGAACGGCATGGCGGCCGGTCCCGGTCGATTCGCGATCCTCGCCTCGGGGGAATCCGTCTGGACCGTCACGCGCGACGTCAAGAGCCAGAACTACATGGCCACCTTCCATCTGGAATGCCGACGGGCCGACGACGGCGAAGTCGTCTGGAAATCGACCGACCTGACGGACTACGCGCGGTTCGATCCCAACGGCCCTCCACTGCTGAACGGCGACGTGCTCTACGTCCCGGCCAAGGCCCAGCCGAATCCCCAGGAGAGCCAGCCCTTGCCCCAACAGGTCGTGCTGGCGATCCAACCTCACGACGGCAAGCTGATCTGGACGACCGAGGTCGGCGTCTTCCGCCAGGGCCAGCAACGCTATTACTACTACAACATGGTCGATACGTCGCCGCAGCCTCGCCTGCTCCTCCGGGCGGGGTCGCTCTACGTCGACACCCACGTGGGGATCTTGGCTCGGCTCGACGCCGACGGCGGCGGGCTCGACTGGGGGTATGGATACAAGACCGCCGCGCCCCAATCGCAGATGCATTTCTCGTCGTACAATCGCGTTCAGCAGCCGCAGGCCGTCGCGGGGCCGCCGATCGAAATCGGCGACGCCCTCCTGATCAAGGGGGCGCAGTCGAGCCGGCTGAACGCGATCGACCCGAACCGGATGACGACCCTGTGGGAACGCACCGTCAGCAAGGACTCCCGGATCTTGAGCGCCGACGACGGGACCCTCTTCCTCGGCGGCCAGGAGTTGGCGGCGCTCGAGCTCGAGGCGCGCGGACTCTCGTGGGCGACCAGGCTGCCCGGAGGCAGTCTCGAGGGCGAGGTGCTGGTGCGACCCGACGGCGTCTTCCAGTTGACCCCCCGGGGCGTCTTCGAACTCGATCCGGGCTCGGGCGACGTCCGGCGGATCTTCCGGGGAGAGGATCTGGGTTCCGGCGGCGGCGACCTTTTGCTGACCGACGACCGCCTGCTGACGGTGTCCAACCGCGCGGTCACCGCGTACCCGAGGGGGGCCGCCGGCGCCGAAGCGTCCACGACACCGATGGAGAAGGTTTCGAGATGACCGCGACTTCCGCACTCGCTTCCGCTTCCGCCCGGGATCGCCGCGCTCCGAGCTTCGCGACGGCGCTCGTCGTCCTCGTCGTCTCCGCGCTCCCGGGGTCGGCCCGCGCCCAGTTCTTCGAATCGTCCCAATCTTCGACGCCCCCGAACATCGAGGGCTTGACGGTCGTCGGCAAGGCGACGATCGGGGCGAAGCCGGACTTCGCGGAGGTCGAGCTCGACGTCTCCGCCTCGGCCGAACTGACCGGCGACGCGATCGTCAAGTTCCGCGATTCCAAGAAACGAGTCCACGACGCCTTTGCGGCGCTCAAGCTCGCCGACGTCGTGGTCGAGGAGCGCGGGCTGCTCGTCGACCAGAAGGGGGCGATGGTCAACCCCTATTACATGATGGACTACAGCCAGAACGCGCGGACCAAGACCGAGGTCCAACTCTCGCGGAAGCTGGTCGTCAGGGCGTCCAAGCTCGCCGCGATGGACGAAGAGGCCGTGCTCCAACTCGTCGGCCGGCTGCTCGACGTCGCCCAGGACGCCGGGGCGCACGTCGGCCCTTCGGCGGACATGAACATGTACTATTATCGCTACGGGATGCAGCCGACGACGGGTCTGGTGCGGTTCGTGCTTGAAGACTACGAGAAGATCCAGGAGCAGGCCTATGAACAGGCGGTCGCCGACGCCCGGCGGCGGGCCGAGCGCCTGGCCCGGCTGAGCGGGCTCGAACTGGGGCCGGTGGTGGCGATCCACGAGATCGTCCACTCCGCCGCGACGCCCGTTCCGACGCCCAACGACGAGGTCCCCAGAAAACGGCTGGAGACGACCAAGTTCCAGGAAATCCCCGTGCGGGTCGAGCTGCAACTGCGGTTCGCCATCCATCCCAGGGCCGACGGCGAGTCCAAGGGGCCGGCGCAATGAGTCGATTCGATCGTCGATCCTCTCGTCGCCGTTTTCTGAGCCGTTGCGCGGCCGGCGCGTCGTTCCTGACCGCGCTCGGCGGGGCAGGCGCGTCCAGGGGGCCGGGGCTCGGCCGGGCGGCCGAGAACGAGGTGCTGCCCAAGCACGTCACGCCCGAGACGCTTCGGGCCGTCCAGAAGGGGCTCGACTACCTGACGAGTCAGCAGGCCGACGACGGCTCCTGGATCACCGGCGGCGGCGAGGCCTACCCCGTGGCGATGACCGGCCTGGCCGGGACGTCGCTTCTGGCCCACGGCGACTCGCCGACCCGCGGCAAATATGCGAAGTCGGTTCAGGGCGCGGTCGAATACCTGGTGCGGTGCGCGACCCCCAACGGCCTGATCACCGGTCCGAGCCAGGACAGCGGCATCCCGATGCACGGCCACGGTTTCGCCCTCCTGTTCCTGGCGAGCGTCTACGGGATGATCACCAAGGAGGCGCTTCGCAAGCAGGTCCAGTCGGCCGTGCGCAAGGCGGTCGCCCTGACCAGCCAGGGCCAGAGCGGCGCGGGAGGCTGGACGTACACGCCCGGCTCGGGCGACGAGGGGTCGGTGACCGTCACCCAGGTCCAGGCGCTCCGCGCCGCGCACAACGCGGGCTTCCTCGTCCCGCGCGCGGTCATCGAGGAGGCGGTCAAGTACCTGGAGAAGTGCCGGACGCCCGAGGGGGGCATCCAGTATTCGCTGCTCTCCGGCGGCGGGCCCAAGCTGCCGATCTCGGCGGCGGCCGTCGCCACGCTCTACAACGCCGGGCAGTTCGAGGGCGCCATCGCGACCGACTGCCTCAAGTACGTCTGGGACCAGTTCCGGGCCGTCGAAGGCTGGGACAAGGGGGGCGGCCACGCTTACTACGCGCATCTGTACGCGTCGCAGGGCTTCTACATGGCCGGCGACGAATACTGGGACCAGTACTTCCCCGCCGCCCGCGACCAGCTTCTGGCCCAGCAAAACCCCGACGGGTCGTGGAACGGCGACGGCATCGGCTCAATCTACGGGACGTCGATCGCCGCCGTCATCCTGCAACTGCCGTTCAAATTCCTTCCGGTCTTCCAGCGTTGAGAAGGGGACGAGATCTTGAGCACCGCCGTTGACGAGCTGGATCTTTCGGAACTGGACGACTTGCGCAAGGTTCACGCGGAGATCCGCCGGCAGATCGGCCGGCAGATCGTCGGCCAGGACGAGGTCGTCGAGCAACTGCTGACGGCCGTCTTCGCCCGAGGCCATTGCATCCTCGAAGGGGTCCCCGGCCTGGCGAAGACGCTGATGGTCCACGCGCTGGGGCAGTCGCTGTCGCTCGACTTCAACCGCATTCAGTTCACTCCCGACCTGATGCCCAGCGACATCACCGGGACGGAGGTGCTTTACGAGGACCGCCAGAGCGGCGCGCGTGAGCTTCGGTTCGTCCCGGGGCCGATCTTCGCCAACCTGATCCTCGCCGACGAGATCAACCGGACGCCCCCCAAGACCCAGGCCGCGCTCCTGGAGGCGATGCAAGAGCGACAGGTGACCGCCGGCGGCCACCGCCACCTCCTGCCCGATCCGTTCTTCGTGCTGGCGACCCAGAACCCGATCGAGCAGGAGGGGACCTACCCGCTCCCCGAGGCGCAGCTCGACCGGTTCTTGTTCAAGGTCTTCATCTCCTACCCCAAGCCGGAGGAGGAACGGCGGATCTACCGCTTGACGACCGGGGTCGAGCAGGCCGAGATCACGCCGATCGTCGACGGCGACCGGATCAAGGCGCTCCAGCGCCTGGTCCGCCGGGTGCCCGTGGGGGACCACTGCATCGACTACGCGATGGATCTCGTCCGAGCGACCCGAGGGACCGAGCACGGCGGGCCGAAGTACATCGACGAGTGGCTCTCCTGGGGCGCCGGCCCTCGCGCCGGACAGTCGCTGATCCTCGCCGCCAAGGCCAAGGCCGCGCTCGAGGGCCGGCCGAGCGTCGCGGTCGAGGACCTACGGTCGGTCGCCCAGCCGGTGCTCCGCCACCGCCTCGTGGTCAACTACAACGCGCAGGCGTCCGGCGAGACCAGCGACTCGATCGTGGCCCGGCTGCTCAAAGACGTCCCCGTAAGGAAGGGAGCGCCCGATGCAGCCGCCTCGGAAGTATTCCGATCCTGACGCCATCGCCCAGGTCGCCGATCTGAACCTGCGCTCGCGCCGGCTCGTCGAGGGGGCGATCAGCGGCCAGCACCGCAGCCCGTTCCACGGCTTCAACGTCGAGTTCGCGGAGTACCGCGAGTATACGCCCGGCGAGGACCTCCGACGGCTCGACTGGCGGGTCTACGCCCGATCCGATC
>CALCIC010001066.1 GCA_937907405.1 uncultured Isosphaeraceae bacterium
GGGGAGAAGGGAATTCGGCCGCATCCCGTGCGCAACCCGCATGAAACCCGCTCTAAGTCATAAGTTCGTGAGACCGATTCGGGGTGGCACGGGTTCGGCGCAGCCGACCCCGTGGACGTGAGCCACGGCCTGTTTCACGGGGTCGGCTGCGCCGAACCCGTGCCACCCATAAGTTGGCAATTATCAAACACCTGGCGCGCGACGATTCCTGGATCAACGAAGCGACGAGTCGACCCCACCTTTTCCTCGCGCCAGCCTCGCCCCCCCAAAATACGTGCTTATGGGACAGACTCTCAATGGACGTGGACTTCTGACTCGGGAGACGAGCCGGTCGAGTTCGCGAGCCGCGCCGAGGCGGTCACCGGGGGGCGCGGGGGTCGTCCTTGAACCGGAAGCGCGGCGCGCCGGTCAGGTCGGCGCTGGTGAACGTGGGGCACCAGTACTGCTCGACGTGCTCGACGACGAGCTCGGTGCCGGCGAAGTGGTCGACGCCGGGGGGCCGTTCGGGGTTGTACATGGTGTCGGTCATGTCGCGCATCAGGGCCACGTTCTTGCCCAGCGCCGTCATCTGGCGGATCGCGAACGGCCGGCCGAGCACGCACATGTTCAGATGAACGCCGCAGAGGATCACGTTGTCGATCCCCCGGTCGGTCAGCAGGTTCCAGGTCTCCTGGCCGTCGTCGGTGATGGCGTCGGCGTCGGCGATCTCGATCGCGGCGGTCTGGCGGGTCCAGGGGGACGTGATCTCGCACTTGATCTTGCAGTCGCAGCCCATGTCGGAGTCGTCGATCGGCAAGACCCCCTCGCGGGCGGCGACCGGCCAGCACCAGGCGGTCCCCCACCTCGGCGAGGCCGCCAGCGCGATCGGCGGCTTCGCATAGGGGGCGGTCCGCGCCCGGACGCGCTGGGGGGAGTCCTTGTAAAAGTCGGTCGTCGTGCTGGGGGCGTGGATGATCAAGGCGCCCCGGTCTCGGGCCTTCTTGAGGACGAGGTCGAGCGGCCCGGCCAGTTCCGAGACCCGCCGCGCGGCCGACTTGCACCAGTGCTGGTCCCACATGTCGCAGACGATCACCGCCGTCTTGTCCGCCCCCCACGAGGCCGGCTTCTCGACCACCGAGACCTTGCCGTCGGTCCTGGTCCGCGACCTCAGGTTGAGCCGGAACGAAGCGTCGTCGGCCATGGCGGCCCCGGTCGAAACGGCGAGGACCGCGAGCGACCAAAGGATATGCGACGTAGTCATTGGGGAGGCCCTCGATGTCGGTTGGAGACGGTCGTTGGAATTCCGATCGTCGCCGAATCCAGGACGCGCCGCAATCCCGAGGGGAACATCGAGATGAACCCGGCGGCCGTCGTCGCACGGCTCCCCTCGCCTTTCGATTCACCACTTGAGCGCTTCAGGCACCCTGGCGAAGAGGCCCTGGAGTCGGGGATGACTTGCTTGTTGCCGTTTCATCTCGGCCCAAACCGTCGGATGATATGTCCGACGGACGGCCTCGCGGAGATGCGGCGGAACGACGTCCCCCGTCTTCTTCAAGGAAGAGGCGCGTTCGAGGTGGGACAAATAGGCTTCCAGGGCCGATTTGCGGGACTGGATGAGGAAGTCCTTGTTGAGGTCGAGGATCTTGATCGTGTAGCTCGCGCGGGCGAGCTTGCGCGCGGCGGCGCCCGGCGTCGGCACCACCATGAGGGTCAAAAGGTCCATGAAGAGATATTTGAGCGGATCTTCCCGCGTTGGGTCGATCAGGGCGGGATGGCCCGGCGGAGGCGGCGCAACGAGGGAACCGGGCCGTCGGCTCGCTTCGGCGACGGCCGCCCCCCTTGCGCCGAGGAGTCCCCACTTGTTGTTCTTGGGCCCGTTGCAGATCCCGCAGGCGTAGAGGTAATTGGGCCAGGCGAAGACGAATTCCGGGTAAAGGTCCTTGGGCCGGAAGTGCTCGACTTCGTCAGCCGGCGCGTCCTCGCAGTACATGCAACGCCGGGCGCCGTGGCACATGCGAGCGAGAGCGGCGCGCGCCTCGCGAAACGCCGGATTGGACTTGTTGTTGCGCAGGCCGAAGAGCCGCTTCGCCTCCTTGACGCGGGCGTCGTAGGTGGGCTGGGCGTCGACCTCGGCTTGATAGCCGTCGAGCGACGCCTGAGCCTGGTCCGGCAAGGGTCGCCTGCGAATTCGGATCATGATCGAAACTCACAGCGCCCCGGACGCGGTCGGCATGGCTTCTCGAAGCTCTTCCTGTTCCCTCTTGTCCTGGGCGTTCAAGCCTTGAAGCTGCTCAAGGGCGTTCAGCTCGGCGAGTCGACGGAGCCTATCCTTGGAGTGCTCGGATCGCGTCACGCCCTTGCCGAAGACCTCGGTCCCGTAGGCGTCCAGCACGTCGCCGTCGATGAGCCGCTTCAGCCGCGTCCCCTGGAGCATCTTGCCTTCACCGCCGTCGCCCGGGCGGGGCAGCAGGAAGATGGAGCCGACCTCGGCGGCGGGGCAGACCAGGGGGCTGTGGGTCGTGACCAGGAACTGGATGTTCGGGAAATGCTTGCGGAACCAAAATCCGACCCGCCGTTGCCAGGTCGGGTGCAGGTGGACGTCGATCTCGTCGATCAGGACCACCCCCTCCGGCAGCACGCGGGTCGGGTCGTCCGGGTCGAAGACCTGCGACGGCCCGTAGACGTCGGCGAGCTGACGGATCAGTTCGAAGGTCATGCTCAGCATGGAACGATATCCGTCGCTGAGGTCCTCGATCCGAACGTTCATGTCATTGCCGTCGACGAAGCGAACGGAATCGGAGGTGATCTCCTCCAGCCTGGCCTGAAAGGGCAGGAAGTCCGGCTGATTAAT
>CALCIC010001067.1 GCA_937907405.1 uncultured Isosphaeraceae bacterium
AGGTATGGTCGCGACAGGGGAAGCCCCCAGGGCCGGCGGCTTGAAGAAGAGCGTCAAGTCGACCGCCGACGTGACCGGCGGAGACAACTCATACCCGATCAGGCGCAGTGCGTGAAGCACGCTGCGCCGTTCGACGGCCGTTTGCAGGAAGCACTCGTTGGCGATGCGGTCCTGATAATAGAGGACCACGTCTCCCATGTATGCGAAGAGGTCGATGAGGAGCATTCCCAGGTCGCTGGGCGACTGGTCGGTCCACTCCGGCAGACGATGGTTCGCCAGCGAGATCATCGCCTGCCTGAGCGACTGGAAGTCCTTGTTCGTATAGTCGATCGTAGGCGTGGACGCCATGGACGGCCTCTCAGAAGAGCGGCAGGATCAACTGATCGGCTACCGGTTCAGTGGTGTACGTGTAATTGAGCAGCATCCGCACTTCGCCGTCGGACTGCGTGACTTGCGTCTGGGTGACCAGCACCCGCGGCTCGAATTGCAAGATCGCCTGCTGCGCCTGAGTTTGAAGCAACTCCGCGAGCACGTCGTCGTTGGGATCGTGAATCAGCGAATGAATTCGCGTCCCGAAGTTGCGCAGCATCGGACGCTCGCCGAAACGCGTCCCGAGAATGATCTGGATGTTCTGGCGGAGCTTGTCCGAGCCCCTTGCCCAGGCGACTCCGCCGGTCGCGGGATCGATCTTAAAAGGATATGCGAGTCCTAAAACGTCGTCGATCATGGCGAGCTCACTGAATCTTGCCGACGCCGGTTTGGGTTCCGGCGCCGATCACGTTGTGGGCCTGGTCGGTCACGGAAACGGTCACCTGCACGACGTCGCCTCCCTTGACGAACGCCTCGAACGCGGACGACAGGTCGGCGGCAAGCTGCGTAAGTATCTGCTCCTGAGTTTGCCCGGCCTGGTTGGGGTCCGAAGGCGGCGGAGTATCCTTGGCCGTCTTGAACGCCGCGTGGATTTGCGACTGGAGCGTGTTGACGTCGAGAGCCACGAGCTTGAACTCCGATCAGTCGAGGGGGCAAGCGGGTAAGGTCGGCGGCGTCGGCAAGGCCGGCAGCGGCGGCGGCGTGGGCACCGACGCGGGGGGCAACGGCAAGCTGATCGACGGCAAGCCCGGCAAGGGGGGCAGACCGGCGTCCAGCTCGGGCAACTTGATCGACGGCAAGGCCGGCAGCGGCGGCGGCGTGGGCGCCGGCACGGGCGGCAACGGCAGCTTGATTGACGGCAAGGCCGGCAGGGGAGGCAGACCGGCGTCCAGCTCGGGCAACTTGATCGACGGCAAGGCCGGCAGCGGCGGCGGCGTGGGCGCCGGCACGGGCGGCAACGGCAAGCGGATCGAAGGGAGAGCGGGAAAGTTGCAGTTGCTCATTTTGACACCAGTGCGCTGCTCACGTTGGACCCAGGAACAAGCACGGGCCCCAGAGGGATCGGCGGACCGCTGGGCCCCAGGGCGGTCGGATGCGTATGGGCGACCAGAAAGGCGGCGAGCTGTCCCTGCGTCGCCGGGTCCAATAGCAAGACCGGCGCCGGCGGCGGAACTGCGGTCGGGTCGCCGCAGACCGTCGCCCCCTGGAGGATGATGTGATCGGCCGCCAGCCGGATCGTGTCGTCCAGCATCTGGATCATCGCTCCGCCGCTCTTTTGCGTCAGAACGATTCCGTTGCCGTCCATCGAGATGGTGTTGCCATGCTGCTCGACGACCATCGCCTGTTCGTTCTTCGCGTCCAGAACGACCATCGATCCCTTTTGATTGCCCACGACGACGGTGCCGTCCTTGTCCAGGCTCACGAACGAGTTTCCCTTGTGCTTGATGACGATCTTCTCTGAACCCTGCCGGTCCATGATCTCAATGGTATGCCCCGACTCGGTCTGGATGACCCGGTTGTCCGGTGGTGAGACGGCGGCCTGCGCCGGCGTCTTTCCCTGGGGATACCAGGTTCCAACCCAGATGGCGTAATCGGTGTCTCCACCCTCGAATTCGACCCAGACCTTGGTGCCGACCGACGGAATGAAGAAGTGGCCGTAGGGCAAGCACGGCCGCGCCGTCACCTGGGCGTCAGGGCCGAAGATGGTGGGCAGCTTGACCACGATTCTGCCCATGTTCTCAGAGTCCTGGTC
Source organism: uncultured Isosphaeraceae bacterium (assembly GCA_937907405.1). Taxonomy (GTDB): domain Bacteria; phylum Planctomycetota; class Planctomycetia; order Isosphaerales; family Isosphaeraceae; genus Paludisphaera. Next base: position 2,123 of record CALCIC010001067.1, read on the forward strand.
GTTGGCGACGACCTCTCCGCTGTATTTGCCGTAGTATTTGCCCAGATGATGGCGCAAGCCCTCGAACATCATTCACCTCGTGACGAAAAACTTGCTCTCATAGGTGCTGCGGTCGACCGGCTTGTCGTTCTTGTCGGAAACGACCAATCGCCTGTAGATATGGTTGACCCGGTGGACGTACCAGTCTCCCTCGGCCCATGGGGGCAGCCCCTTGATGGTCACCTTGCCCTTGGCTCGCAGCATGATGGTGCCGCGGCACGTGCCTCGCCCGGAATACCCCAGGATGCGCGTGGGGTCTTGCTGGATGTGCTGTTGCATTCGAAGGGGATCTGAAGGCAGCCCCTTCACAACCGTTTGAGGGCGGGCGTCCTTCGTTCGGCCGGCCGATCCGGCCATGACCCCCGCCGCCTGCACGAACGTGGCGTCGGCCGTGGGATCGACCACGAGGGGAGGGTCGTCCGCCGGGGGAGGAAGGGGCTGGTTCACGGGCTCGCCCGTCGTGGGGTCGATGACCGTCGCGGTAGACAATGGCGAGGCGCCGCTGCCGATTCGCTTGTACTCGAACTCCAGCAACGGACCGACGCCTCCGGGGCAGTAATGGAGCACCCCCATCGGGTCCCCCTTGTTCAGGCTCTGCTCGGATACGAAATAGAATTGCGACTTGTTGTTGTTCACTTCAACGAACGTCCGCGCCTTCCAGACGACGGCCGCATCCTGAATGAAATCCCAATCGCTCTTGCCCGATGCTTTGCCCCAGGGCTTGTCCGGCGTGAAAACGGGATCGGGGTCCGGCTTGATCCGGCCTTCGCCGATGCCGGGATAATCGGCCAGAATGGCCTTGAGCGCGTCGCTGAGCCTTCCCGAAATGAAGTAACGGTCCTTGGTCTGGTTCTGCTTCATTTTGTATGAGAGGTCGTAGGCGGTCACCGTGACCCGAGACTGGCCGTTGCCGGACGCCTCGGTCTTGACCCCCATGACGACCCCCTCGAAAATCAATGCGTTCTGATCCGACCATCCCAGGTTGATCTGCACCTTCCGCTGCTCACGAGTGATGGCCGAGACGTCGTCCGCGCTGTCGAAGACCACCTGGGCCCGGTCGATGGCCCGGTCATGGTCTTCCACGTCGATGGACTGAACCTGCGACTTCATGTCGACGCCTTCAATCTTGATCGTGGCGTAGGGAGTGCTGTCCGCCATCAGCCGAAGCTCCGATTGCGCACCACCGTGCCGAGGTCGTTGGCGCCGGGGATGTTGATGTAACCGCCCGGGCGCAGATCGAACGGATACTGGAGCGAGTTGGCCTCGGCGATGCGCCACCAGAACGAGCTGTCGCCGTAGTAACGCCAGGCCAGGTACTCGATCGTTTCGACTCCACTCACCAGATGGCGATAGATCGTCACCCCCGCCGCCGGCGGAGTCGACACCCGGACGGCGATGGTCGGGCGATTCACCTGGTCTGGACCGGGCGCCAGGTACACATCAAGATTGTAATAACGTGACAGAACGTTCACTGGCATGATGAAAGCTCGTCCTGTTGAAGTCGCCCTGGTCTTTGAGTCTGTCCCATAAGCCGCGCCCGGCTCGGAGGGAGCCTCGCCCTCCCCTCTATAAGACGGACTCTCAGGAGAAGAGGTTGACGATCGGCGTGGTCGCGAGGAAGTCCGAGCCGATTCCCTTGCGGTTGTAACTCCTGGCGATGTTGATGTTGCGCGTGATGAACTCGACCAGCGGCGAGATCGAGAAGGTTTGCTCCTTGAGCGTGACGCTGACGTCGGCCCGCGAGGGGGTTCCATCGTCCTGAAACGCGGTGACCTTGATGTTGAGGTCGGACATGACGCACTCGACAGACAGGCCGCCGTAGAAGAGGTTGCACGGCGGAGGCTGGTTCAGGCAGGGAAAGTCTCCGCCGATCATCTTGACGAGGTCGACGACGTCGATGGTCGGAACCATGAACGCCCGGAGCACCGCCAGGTCCGGCTCGATGCTGCCTCCGTAATGGTCGTCGCCGTCCATGGGGCCGGGGGTGGTCGCGTCGAGCGAGAAATCGATGGAGAAGGTGCGCTGATCTCCCCCTTCCGCCTCGAGCGGCTTGGTGGCGATGATCAGCGAACCCATTTCCTTCAGGTCCTTGGCCAAACCCGCGGTCGTGCCCACGAAGCCGCTCGCGGCCGCGGTTTGATCGAACTTCCAGCTTCCGAACCCGTTGGCTTCCTTGTAGCGATAGGTCTTCTTCTCCGACATCAGATCGGGATTGAACTGGAACCGGAATATGAGCGGCGGCAGGCTCGGAACCAGCGTGATGCTCGCGAGATAGCCGGTCTTACGTTCCATGAGAAGGTTCCTTGATTCAGACTTGCGTGATCAGCGATCCCGATCCGAACCTCATGCCGCGCTGGTCCATCTCGTGCATCAGTTCCACGAGGGCTTCGAGGAATTCTTCTGGAGAATGGTCGCCGAGGGCCTTCATGACTCCGGGCGCGCCGCCCGGCGGCTTGCCGTCGGGAGGCGCGGCCAGTTCGATGACGAGATCGTCGATTTCCACCGTGGCTCGAGGCCGGTCGATCGTGGCGGGGCCGATCGCCTTGGCGGCCAGCGAGCGTTCACCCTCGGGGCCGCTGGTCGGCGTCTCCTTGATGAACTTGGTGATGTTCCCAAGCAGCGTCTGCAACCCCTGCGGGCTGTTCAACCATTCCTCATATGCCTTGGCGATCACCTCGAGCCCCGTGGCGGGGGGATGGTCGACCGCGTCCTTGGTTTTCTTCTGAGCGGATTCGAGCGCGTCGGAGAGCGTTTTCGAGCGGTCCCTCAGTTTCTTGACGTGGTTGTCGAGCGCTTCGTTGAAGATCTTGTCGCTGGCTGCTTCATCGAGCTTCACGCCCATCTTTTGCAGTCCCTTGCTCGTGTCTCCGAAGGCGTCTCCCATGAGCGTGGTGAGGCTGCCTTCCGCCTTGCCGAAGGCGTCGCGCACCGACTTGACCGCGGCCGGATCGGTCAACGTTCCCTTGGGGAACGGAGGCAGTGTGATGGGGGCGGCGCCTGTGAGAGTCGGGTCGCTCACACTCTTCTTCTTTGCCTCGTTCAGCGCCGCTTGATTGGCGTCGCCGACCTGCTTGCCGCGCACCAGCAGGACCAGGGAGGGAAGAATATAGGGGAGCGCCTGGATCGCGTACACGGCCACGCGGAAGACGCGCGTGTCGCCGATGACCATCAGCGCCTTCGTTACCGTCTCCACGAGCCACTTGACCAGTGCGTCGATCGTTTTGGCCAATCCTCCGGACAGGAACTCGATCGCCGCGAGCGCGGCGTCGAGAACGACGTTGAAGACCTTGAAGATGGACGTCAGAACGTCTTGAATCGTCGTCCCCAGGATCGCCAGGATCGACGCGGCCAGTTTGGCCACGGCCGCGAGGGTGTCGAAGAGGACCGTAAGCGCCAGTCCGCGCAGAAGAAGCGCCTGGCGGAGGATGAATTGCAAGAGCTCGACGACCGCTAGCTTGATGACGTCGAGCCTGGTGATCAGCAGGGCGAGCGTGCCGATGACCTCGGGGATGAGCAGGCTCAAGCCCTTGATCACGAGGGTGATTCCTCGAATCAGCGAGTCGGCGGTCTGCACGACGGCCAGCCAGCGCGTCGCCTCGGGAGTCATCGGGTTGGAGGTGCCGGCCGCCTTCCCAGGGTCTCCTCCGGCCGCCTGAAAGAGCGCGGTGAACGCATCGACGACGCCTTTGACGTCGTCGAGCTTATCCATGATCGAGGCGCCGCCAGACGGAGCCGCCTTGTCGCCGTTGGGCACGGGTTCCTTGGGCGCCCCGAGCTGTTTGGTGATCCGCTCAACGGTCGCGGCGATCTTCTCGACCTGATGGATCATGTAGGGCAAGGCGACGCCGCCGATCGTGCCGCCGGCCAGGCCGCCGAAAAAGCCGCCGAACAACCTCCCGATCCCTCCGAGCAGCCCCTCCAGCAAGCCGCCGACGCCTCCTCCCGGGGCCAGGTCGTTGATGTTGACGACATGGACCATGAGCGCGCCGCCGTGCATGGGAGGCTCGCCGAAGCGCGGTCCCGCGGCCAGGGCGGACGCAAAGGCGAACGAGCCGTAGCGCGCGGTGCTGCGCTCGATGTCTTCGAGCGAGCGCCTGGCGTAACGCAACTGCGTCAGCAGCAGACCAATTTCCCGAATGAGTTCGTCGTCCACGGGTCAGAAATACTCCGAGGCGCCATAAAGTTTGAGCCGCGTCTGTCCATTGACGTAGAGTTGTTGAACGGCCGCCTGAAACCGCGCGGCGACCTCGGCGGCAAGCTCCTTGCCCACGGGCTTGCCGGCTGCGTTGATGCGGACCTGGTGCACGCGCGCACGCGCCAGGAGGGCTCGCTCGGCCAGAATGCGTGGGGACGTCCGGTCGATGCGCACGGTCGACTCTTTCCCCTCCGATTCTCTTTCGTGCCAGAATGCGCACATCTCCTCGAAGTATGCGGGGATGGCCGTCCCCAGGATTTGGAAACCGCCCGAGGCGGCCAGCCACGACTCGAACGCCTGAGCCAGGCGATCAGCCTGGCGGTCGGCGATTCGCGCGTTCAGGTCTTTGGTCTCATCGGCGAACGCGTCGGTCGATTGCCGGTCCGCCGTCTCGGCCAACCTGCGGAACCGCTCGGTCGATCCCAGTTCGGCGGCGCGGTCCGCCTGGTCGGCGAATTCATCGCCGAGCTCGCGCAACGCGGTGGAGCCGGCGTCGAGGATGTTCTTGGCGGCTCCCGGCGCCTCTCTGGCCATGTTGTTGATCGCGGCATGCAGGCCCGGAAGGCCAGGCCGAAAGAACGTCTGATAAAGGTTGGGGAAGCCCTGGCCGGCGGGCCAGCGAATCCACGCGGTCTCATCCGTGTATCTGGGCGGTTTTCGAAGGGCGTTCCAGATCAGGCTGGGCAGGGCCTTCGCTCGATCGGTGATCGAATCAGGAATGAAGGGGTTGAGCCGCAGATACCACTCGATGGACTTCGCCGCGGCCGAGAGGGCGAGACGAGCCCCCACGCGCGCCACCTCGGAGCCGGCCGAGATCAGGTCGTCGAGGGTGATGGTCGGAAAGGGGATTCCCAGCAGGGCGCCGACGACCGCGCCCACGTCGAACTGCAGGACGTCGTTGATCGCGTTCAGAACCTCGTTGATGATCTTGATGTAGTGATTGAAATAGTCCGCGACGTCGTTGAAGAATGTTTGAAGCTGTGAGACGAGCAAAATCCCATATTCGATGGCGAACTCCATGAAGAAGCGAAGATTCGCGATCAGCACGAGATTCGCCGCCGTCGCATACGACAGCGCCTTCTGGAGCAGAGCTGGAAAGTCGTCGAAGAAGAACGCGACGACCTTCTGTCGGAGTTTGTTGACGCCGGCCTCGATGCGGGCGCACCCGCTGATCACGGCGAACTTGACGGCGACGACCAGGGAGCTCCAGAACGAACCAGCCCAGAACGGCAAGGAGGGGATGAGATAGAGTCCGGCCAGAATGGACCGCGAGACGTTTTCGAGCATCGATGGGATGGCGTCGGGGTCGCTGACATGGTCCCCCGTCTCGCTGGCGGCCGGATGTCCGGGCAGGTTGAAAGCAACTCCCACATGCCCCGCGAAGCCCTTGAGCTGGTCGGTGCTGCCGGCCAGGGCTCGCCAGATGAGAGCCGCCTCGCCCCAGAGATCTCCCGCGGTCCGCTTCATCGAGTCGTCGTCGCCGACGCCGGAATGCCCGAACAAGCGCTCCGGCATGTCCTTCGACGGCGAGGCGAATCGATCCACTGAATCGGCGATCGCGCTCATCGCCGCGGCGAAGGTTGCGAAGGTCCTGGGAAGAATCAGCTCCTCGGTGACGGCCTCGGGAATGCGTCCCAGGCCGCTGACGAAGCGGCCGCCCGCGGCGGCGACGTGTTGCGCGTAACTCTGAGGGGCCGCATCCGGCGTCAGTCCACCAGCCTGAGCCCGATCGAGCCACATCGTGACCGCGTCTCCTTCAAAACGAATGACCGGAAATCCCCGGCTCGCTCGCTCGAGCAGGTCTGCCTGTTTCACACGCTTGGTCAGCCAAAGCGCCAGTCTCTCAAAGCTGTGGGCGATCGGCCTGACGGGAAGCAGGAGAAACCGTTGAAAGGCATCGTAGATCTCGGGAAAATCAAGGCTCAACGGCATGGCTCATCCTTTCGATTCGGCCAGGCCGCCAGCCAAGGCAGGGCTGGCGGCGGGATACCGCAGAGCATTCATCGCCTGCTGCAACCGCGCCTGAAACGCCTCCGCGTCGACCCTGGTGAGGCCGCCCCCCCTGATCACCAGGCGATGAACGACCGGAACAAGTTGGCCGTTGTCGGGCAGGTCGCGGATCGGGTAATCGAGCTGCTCGGCCTTGTCATTAAGTTTGATCTCGTAGAGATGCTCGTCGATCGCCTGGAAGACGTTGATCAGTTTCCCCATCTCCACGCGCAGAGCCGGGGGCAAGATCCGCCCGACGACCGTGGTCAGAAGATCGCGCAGCTCGAGCTGTTTGTCCCGCAGGTTCTTCAGGGCCTCGCTGGGCAGCCTCGCGCCGAGCTCTCCCAGCAGTTCCGCGCGCTCCGCGCCGAAGACGTTGGTGGAACGACGGGCTGCGGCCGCTCCTTTCTGGGCGGCCTTGCTGTAGGTAATGCGATCTCCGAACAGCGCGCCCCCGTACTTGAGATCGATCTTGGCCAACGTATCGATCGCGTCCAGGCCGCCTGGGGGAGCGCCTCCCTTGAACCGCAGAAAGTCTTCCGGTTTGGTCAGTTTCAACTTCGGAAAATCCGAGGACGATGAGGAACCAGACGACGACGAGGAGGACGTCCCCGACGACAGTTCACTGGCGGCGATGCCGAAGACGATGCGGGCCTTCTTGATCTCTACGCTCAGGGGCGAGTCGATCACGATCTTCTTGAGATCCTGCTTCCACTTCGTGACGCTCTCCCCCGTCTTGTGGACGAGGCTCGTCAGCTCTTCGCCAAGGTTTGTGAAGAGCTCGGTGAAAACGATCGCGAATACCGGCAAGACCTGCGTCAACTGAACAAGTACGAAATCGACTTGATCCAGCAGCAAGGGGAGATATCGGCTGAACGTGCCGGGAATATCGCCGACGAGGAATGCCGATGCGTCGCCGACCGCGCTGATCAACTGAGCGAACGGTTGAATCTGAGAAGCCAGGGGCTCCAGCAGGGGGCCGATGCGCGTGACGACGACCGCCACGAACGCCAGCACGAAAGGAAGCAACCCCGCAAGCTGGTCAAGGAGGCCCAGGACGTCTCTGAGCAGTGGATTCTTGATGTTCTCCCGCGGCCCCAGGAGGAGCCGGATGAACTTGCCGGCGGCGATCAACAAGAGCGCCGTCGCCCCGAGAAGCGCGTAGATCTTGCGCACGTCGTCGGGCTGGGACGTCGTGAATCCGACGCCTCCCAGAAGCGCGATCGGGAAGAGGAGGACCCCCACAAGAACCGCGATCGGCGGGGCGACGAGCGCCGCCAGGGAGCCCAGCGCGAAGCCCAGCGACTGCACCCAGATCGGCAGCTTGCGTACGATCCAGGCGGTCGCCAGCAAGACGGTGGTGGGAGAAAACACCATGCCCGCAATTTCCCCGATGAGACCGGCGAGGGGTTCGGTCAGGTTCGGCCCCCAGGGACTGGGGGCGACGGAATTCAGCACCTGGTAATACCGCGTGCGCAGCTCCTTCAGGTTCTGGAGCACGATCTTCACGAAGAAACCCTGAAGCGGTAGTCCTGAGCCGAACCAGTGAACCAGGAAGGCGCTGCGGGCGCGGTCGATGAGTAGCTCCTCCGTCCGGACGAAGTTCACCCAGGGCTCGAGGTGATGGGCCCCCCAGCGAAAGGTGTAAACCGTTTCCTGAAGAAGAAGCGAGAGTGGCATGGGCTATCGTCTCCGCGTCGCAGCGATCTGCGCGTTCTCGCGCTCGATCTGCTCGATCAGAAGCTGCACGAACGCGGCACGTTCCGCGACGTCCAGGTTCATGATCTCGTCCCAGGACCAATGCAGGTGGTAGGCCAGGAAGAAGACCTCCTTGCGCAGTCCGTCCTGATCTACTCCAGAGATAAAAAATGGGTCATATCCAGGCTGGACTTGAACGTGCCGCCGCAGTTCGCGCAGCAAAGCTCCCGGATGAGGTCGATGCCGGGGGCGGCCTGGCTGAGCGCTCGATCGATCAGACGGCGGTCGCCCAGGCTCAGCTCTGAGAGAATCTTGGGACCGATGGCCTCGATCCGGTGCCTGGGAAGATCCCCCAGCGACTTCAGACAGCGCGCCAGCAGGGCGTTCTTGCCCAGTGACGCATTCTGGCGCATCTGCGGCGCGACGGCCGACTCGTCGAGGCCGGTCGGCAACCGCAGCCTCAGCGACTTGTGCACCGAGCCGTCCTTGTCCACATAGCCGTCTTGCAGCTCGACGACCACGTCCTCGATGGATTCCTCCTCGCCGAGCGAACGCACCGGCAACTCGTCGAGGTCCTCGATCGTCTGGTACGGTTCATTGCAGGTGGGGCACGTGTAGCGGGCCTCGAGCTCGGACCCGAACGTAATGCTGCGCAGCTTGAGGAGCAGGAAGTTGCGGTCCGCCGAGTACATCTTCTCGACCACGGACGAACCGTTCTTGTTCAGATCCCCCAGACGGACCAGGCAACTGTGCAACAACTCGGTGACGAGCTTGCCGCCGTTGCGCTGATTGCGTTTGTCCGCCAGGATCGCCTCCTCCTTGCCCGTCATCTTGCGCAGGACCACGGTCCTGTGCGTGTTGCCCTGGTCGTCCGTGTAGCCGATGGGCAGAGTGAACTCCGACTCCCACTTGCCGGCTTCCGTCGTGGCGGTGCTCATGAAATGCCCTCCGAATTCCAGATGGAGAAGACCGCGGCTTCCACGTCGTCGAGGCGCGCGCGCCGAGGCGTCCCGGTCATTCGCGCTGGAGTCCCTCGTGTTCAAGAACGATCGTCTGTTTCATCAGCGTGGTGGATCCGGCCTCGAGGTCGGTGAACTTAGACGACTTGACCCACGCATTCTTGAATGAAAACGTGAGCACTACCTGCCCATTGTGCAGCTTCTGGATCATGCCGCACTTGCGCACGCTCGAGCCGCCGTTCTGGGTGGCGTTCAGGTTGAACGTGGAAGAGAACCAATCCGCGAAGCGCTTGTCTTGCGGGCTGCCGTCGACGTACCGCTCGATCGTCAGCGACTCGAATTTGATCTTCGTGGCCGCGACCTTGTAAACGTGGTTGCTGCCCCCGTCGGCCTGCTCGATGGTGTCGATCTCGCCCTCGCTGAGTCCGGACACCTTCGAGACGCCGGGGCTGGCCGTGCCATCGATGTAGAAGATGAACTCATTGGCTCGGTAGCCTTCGTAGAAATCTCCGACTTTCGGCATGGGAGGCTCCAAGGGTTTCAGGACTCGCTCGTCGTGGCGCCGCTCGGCTGTTGCCCGACGATGATGACGATGGTTTCCGCGGGTTTGGACGGGTAGAAGTAGATCTCGACGGTCAGGTTGCCCTGATCGACCTGGTCGGGGGGGTTGTTCGTGGCGTCGCAGATCACGGCGTACGTCTGCGCCGCGGAGCCCGCGCCGAAAGCCCCCTGCCGCCAGAGGCCGTGCAGGAACGGGTTGACCGTCTGGATGCGGACGGCATCCCACAGCGTGTCGCGATTCGGTTCCTGGCGGACCCAGGCGAGGCCGGACTTGAGGCTGCTCTTCACGTAGTTGAAGAGTTGGCGAACGTTGACGTAAAGCCAGCGCGTGTCGATGGAGAGGGTGCGCGAGGCGTCGATGATGACGCCCGACCGGGGGACGGCCCGGACGCCGTTGACGCTCCCTTGCTTGACCAGCGCGGTATGGTCGGCGTCGCTCAGCCGGTACTCGACGTCCAGCGCGCCGAGCAGATTCGCCTCATCTCCGGCCGGGGCTTTCCAGATGCCCCTGCTGGTGGCGATCCGTGCGTAAACGCCGAGGATGTGGCCGACCGGCGGCAGCGTCTTCAATGGGTTGTCGCCGGCGCCGGCCGGGTCTGAGACGACGATCCAGGGGCCGTAAAGCGCGCCGTACACCTTCTTGGCCTGGAACGCCTGACCGTAGCTGACGGCGGTGTTCGAGGCGACCGACTTCTGCGGAACGGCGCCCACGTACATGCAGTCGCCCCGGCCGGCGCAGTACGCGAGCGCCGCCGTAACGATCGAGGCGTCGGTGCGCTCGCACGTGATGAGCTGTACCTCGAACGGATCGAACGCGTAGAAGCCGGTACGCGCCGCCTGGTCGCCGATGAAGTCGTTCGAGACCGGCACGCCGTCGGTTCCGACGGTCGCGAAGAGTGTAAGGCCGCTGGTCGTCGCCGGCTGATTCGCGCCGGGGCCGCTGCCGCTCGACTTGTCTCTCGCCACCACATATTGAGACCCGCTGGAGACGTCGTTGACGACGCTGACTGCATAGTTGGCGACGTCGTGCTCCATGGAAAGGGCGTTCCAGATCTCCACGACGTTGCTGACGTCGTTGCCCCCATAGGCGATGCTCAGGTTGAAGGTCACCCGGTTCACACGCGCGAGATGAGGATCAGAAGCCGAGACCTTGGTGACGGCCGGGTTCCAGACGACGTCGTTGGTAAGCGGGTTGATGGCGATGATCTTGGAGTACTCGTCGTTCGTGCCGTCGGTCAGGTGAATCGCATCACCCACACTGAAGGGAGCCAGGTTGGCCAGCTTGGTTCCAGTGCCCGAAATCGTCGTGGCTGCGCCCTGCACTGGATTGGCGTTGACCGCGAATCCGAGCGCGGTATTGGCGGCCGTGACCTGAAGCGAGCTGAAGACGCCGGTGAGCTTGGCCTGAGAGCCGGTCGACGTGAGCGCGAGATGCTTGCCGGCGTCGATCGAAGCGACCAACTGCGTCGTTTGACGATTGATCGCGTCTCGAATCTGCGTGGGGGTCGCCGCGGCCACGCCCGCTGGAAAATCAGTCGCCTTGAAGGCGAGGACCGTGGCGGTGGACTGGCCGTCGATCGCGACCGACAGGTTGGGCAGCCCCGTCATGTCGACCGTATTGCCCAAAACCACCGTTCCGGCGATCGTCGCCGGCGCGGTTTCGAACAGCCGCACCGCGATCTCGGTATTCGGCGTCACGCTGTAGTAGAGCGCGTTACCCCATGAGCCGGGATCTTCCGCGCCCCGGAACCCAGCCTCGAGCTGAAGCGTGGCGCCGCCGCCGCCGTCATTCAGGATGGTGCTCGCGGGCGTGAAGGCGTTGGAGACGATGCGGTTGATGTAGGCGGTCTGGCCGCCATTGTCAAAAAACCCCTTCACCAGATAAGCGCCCAGGCCGGATGGAAAATACGAGCCGAACCGTGCGACGAACTGGGTGAAGCTGGTTACCGGCGCGGGGCTGTTGGGCACGCCTCGCTTGGTGATGACGTTGAAGGCCGCCACGGAAGTGGAGGCGCCGACGATCGCGGGCGAAGCCGTGCCGTCGACCTCGATGAGATTCAGTCCGATATTGAATGCCATGTGCGCCTCCGATCACGATTTGCGAGCCGATCTTGTTTTTCGTTCCGGCGTGGAATCCCTGGAATCCTCACCGGCGGCGGCCTGCGAATCGTCCGCCGGATCTCCCGGCGCCGCCTCTTCGCCCCCAGGTTTCGCGGCCGCCCGCTCATGTTCGACCAGTCGACTCCTGCGCAGTTCTTGAAGCTGTGGAGCGGACAGGTCCGATTCGCTGACTTCGGCCCGCCCCCGCGGCGCCAGCACAATCAGGCCGCTCGGCAAGTGCAGCTCGACCGGCTGGTTCGTCTGGTTGATCACGATGTGTCGAACCTCCTCTGTTTCGCTCACGGCTGCGCACGCCTCCTCGATAAGAGTCCTGGTGCTGGGTCACGGCGACCGGAAATCCGCGTTCACGATCACGGCGCGGGTGGGAGTCGCGCGGATGCCGACGCCCACTTCCTGCCGCGTCGAGATCTTGTAGAAAAGGGGGATCTTGTCGGTTCGAAAGCCGCCAAGCTGGTTGCGCGGGCAAACGGAGATCGATTCCATGGGCAGCAAATAGCCGTTCACCGGCAACTGGCCCCTCGCGGGCAGGGTCCGAAGGACGAATTCGAGCATCGCTGATTGGGCCGTCCGGTCATCCGCAACGGCCGTAACCTGATAGAAAAGCTCGAAGGCGTTGGAAGGAGGCCGGATCGAGCAGCCCTGATCGTTGTAATCGCCGCGCGACGAGGTCGAGCCGGTTCTCGCCCGGCAATAAAGCACGTCGTATTGTAATATCTCAATATAAGGCCGCGCCTGGTTTTGCGGGCCGTCGGCCGGGTGCAAGACGGCCGGAACCGTTGCGCCGTCGACGGACAGCACGTTGTCGAGCAGGCTCTGAAGCGCGGCGTCGACGTCGCCGATCATCGCGTCCCGCACCGCGATGACGTCGTCGAGGTTGAAGTTGAAGGCCGCGGCGGCGTCCGAGCAGCGCAACTGGATCGTGTCGAGGCCGACCCGAACCGGGATGGGCAAATCTTCCAGGCTCAGCCTGACGACCTCCCAGCTTCCCGCCTCGGCGACGGGAAGATAGCGCCGCCAGGAATTGCCCGGATCGTTCAGCGGCATCACGGCGCTGCCAAGTCGCATCTCCAGATAGAACCGGCGCGACGGAGTGCCGTCGGCGGCTCGATCGCCGTTGATCCACAACCGGATCTCGTCGAAGGAGGTCAGGTCCACGGGCGCCAGAGTACGCCGCAGCGTATGATTCAGCGCGTTCGTGGATCCCGAAATCCGCGCCGACGACGCCTCGCCGCTCACCGGCGCCCGCGACGTGTCGATCGCGAGCGCGATCTCGGAAGACGGACTCACCCCGTCGGGTGCGATCGCCTCCCAGGCCGCCGCGTCGGTCATGTCGTCAAGGATGGTCACGGGCATAACGTCTCGTCGGTCTCGTAAATCGCAAGCCGGATCAGTGCTTGGTCTCGGCCAACAAGTTCTCGGCCTGATCGCGTTTCTCCGGGTTGAGCATCACGATCGGCTCGCTGTTGTGCTGGGGGACCTGGATCAAGTAGTCGTTCTGGAGCAGCCACTCCAGGGCCGCGCGGGTCTCGTCAACCTTGCGATGCACGGTTTCATTCAACAGCCGCCAGCGAACGATGCCCTCGAGGTCGTCGGCCGCCCTAGGGTTGCGCACGAAGTAATGGAGGATGTCCCTGGCGACCTGGTCCGGCTCGGGGTGGCTCAAGGTTGTCCTCCGTCGCTTCGAAACATGCTTCCATCCTGACCCAGACTTTGGCGAATTTCACGCCAACGGATGGAAAAACCAAATTTCCATGTGGATTCCAGGATTTTTGCCAACTCACGCTCACTCGCCGCCTGACCGGGTGGGATTGTTTTAACCCATGGCCAAACAGGATCAAACCGTCACGAACAAGGAAGGGTGGACTCGATCCCGCGAAATGGCTCGTTCTCGGGGGTGGGTACAAAACGACCCAGGCTGGGTCGGGAATAACCCGATGCCGTTTGCATCAAGGCGTCACAGAGCGGTCACGGCTCTTCCGCCGCTGGCGAACAGCTATTTCACCAGGCGGGGAACGCGCCGCGCATGGCATGCACGCCCCGGCGGCAGGAGCGCATGAGAACGGTGGAATGTCCCAGGCAGGGCAGGGAAGGGATGAGACGCGCCGCGGATCAGCGTGCAATCTGGTAGCGCTTGACCAGTCTGCCAAAGGCCCGGCGGTCCTTGTCGGCCAGTCGCGCCGCGCGAGAAACGTTGCCGTCGCACTGGCGCATCAGGTCTTCAACGTAGTCGCGCTCGAACGTTTCGATGGCGCGCCTGCGAGCCTGTCGAAACGAGACGAGCCCCTCGTCGGCGGTTTGCGGATCGTGTCCGCCTGCAATGTCGGAAGGCAGGATCACAGTCCGGGTCGAGAAGAACACCGCTCGCTGAATCGTATTGTGCAGCTCGCGGACGTTTCCCGGCCAGTCTTGCTCTTGCAACGATCGGAGCGTTGAGGGAGCCAGCGTTTTGGGGTCAAGGCCATGCTCGGCGCAAATCGCGTTGAGAAAGTGCCGGGCGAGTAAGGGAACGTCGTCGCGACGCTCGCGCAGCGGCGCCAGGTCCAGCCGGAACGCGTCGAGCCGAAAGTACAGGTCGGAGCGAAACTGCTTGCCGCGGACCAGAACCTCCAGATCGCAGTTCGAGGCCGCCACGATGCACACGTTGGCCCGCGCAAAGCTGCTCGAGCCCAGCGGCCGGTACGTTCGCTCCTGGAGAAAGCGGAGCAGCTTCGCTTGGGCCGGCAGCGAGAGCGTGTTGATCTCGTCAAGAAAGAGCGTACCTCCTTCCGCCAGCGCGACGAGCCCTTTTTGATCGCGCCGCGCATCGGTGTACGCACCCGAGACATGCCCGAACACTTCATTCTCGAACAGGTGGTCTGGAAGGCTGGCGCAGTCAATCGGAATGAAGGGATAGGAGCTTCGCGGGCCCAGGCTGTGGACGGCGCGCGCGCACAGCTCCTTGCCCGTTCCGGTCTCGCCGACGATGAGGATCGGACCGGGGCAGCGCGCCACCATCGGAACGTTGGCGACCGTCTTGAGAAATGCTGGGTTGCGGCCGACCAGCCCGGCAAGCGCCATCTCACGCGCCAGCTTCTCCTTGATCCTGAACTCCGAATCTACATCGGCCGCGCCAGTCGCGGCAAACTCCCGTCCCATCAAGCGCAAAACGCGGTGGCTCAACTCGCTGGGCCGTATGGGAGCGAAGACGAAGTCATCGGCCGCCTTCATGGCGAGCCGGATCAAATCACTTTCTGCGCCCCCGGGAAGGAC